>NZ_JBCOSQ010000007.1:0-106488 GCF_040920905.1 Butyricimonas sp. RTP31003st1_G1_RTP31003_210430
CATGGGGGTTGCCATGAACGTGGTCAATAAAGACATGATCAATAACACCACGAACATTTGGGCAGAAAGGATTCCCATCTCGAACCCGATGTTCAGGGCCACGAGTTGCATAAGTCCCCGTGTGTTCATCAGTGTACCGACGATAAGACTATCTTTCCAGTTTTCGCCCACAGCCCGTGCAGCCAGCGTACACCCCCCAAACTTCCCGGCAATGGCTACCACGATGAACAGTAAGCACACGCCCCATAGCTCCGGTGTGTTAATCAAACCGATTTCCGTGTGTAATCCCGAAAAGGCAAAGAATAGGGGAAGGAAGAATACTAAAGAAATGTCTTCCACCTTTTCCATCATGACTTTACGGAACCCGATGTTCGTGGGCATGACCACCCCGGCGATAAATGCCCCGAAAAGGGCATGAATACCGATGATTTCTGTCGCTACCGACGAAAGTACGAGGAAGAGGAATATGAATCCCACGAAGGTCTTGTTGATGACTTCCGAGTTGGCATAAATATCCCCGATTTTACGCAGAAACGGGCGCATGACCATAAACATGAAGGCGATATAGACGAGCGTTAAGGCAATGGTGTAGAGGGCGCTGACGAAACTACCCGCTTTAGCTAAGGCAATCACGATGGCCAGTAAACACCATGCGGTGACGTCATCATTGGCTGCCGAGGCTATGGATAACATCCCGACAGGGCTTTTTGTCATATTACGTTCCTGCACGATCCGGGCCAACACGGGGAAGGCCGTGATACTCATGCTTATCCCGATGAACATGGCAAAAGGTAAAAATTCCGCTTGCTGTGCCCCGTAGTCTGCGTATACCCAGATGGCAGCTACCACTCCTAGAAAAAAGGGAACCACGATTCCAGCATGACTGATGACCAGTGTTTCGTTTAGTTTGTCTTTTATGACACTGAAATCTAATTCCAGTCCGATGACAAACATAAACAGAACTAACCCGATTTGGCTTAACAGGTTCAAGTTCATCAGTGATTCGGGAGGGAATAGTGCGGCAGAGAATTCCGGAAAGAAATATCCCAGCAACGAAGGTCCCAAGACGATCCCGGCCACGATTTCACCCATAACACCGGGTTGCCCGATGTATTTGAAAAGGAACGAGAATATACGGACGGTGATCAAAATCACGATGATTTGTAACAACAAAATCGTTAGTGAGTTTGCCAGATTGTCGGAAATGATTCGTTTGAATAGTTCAAATGAACTCATTTCCGTGTTTACCGTACTACTGACTTCTGAATGATCGATATGTTGACCCGTGCAAAGTGCAAAGTAAATCAAAGCACAGAAGACGGTCATCATGCCGAGATATATCCAGTAGTTTGTGTTATTCCTTTTCATGATCCCCGATGATTTTTACACTACTTTCTGTTTTTCATTCGTTTGAACGCCCTGAATATTTCTCCCACCCAAAGTACGAGGGACGTGGCAAGCGTGATCCAGATCCATTCGGTCCACGTCAACGGGATGGTTCTGAAAACGGAACCACCGAAGTTGACCACGAGTACCTGTCCCACGATAATGGCCATTCCCACGGTAAGGAAACCTTCGCTTTTGAATATATCCTTAAAGGCGGAATCATTTGTTCCGAAAGTCTTCGCGTTGAACATATTCCAGAACTGTAACATCACGAATACCGTGAAGAAGATCGTCAGGTTACGAAGTCCTTCCGGTGTTCCGGCCTCAATACCTCCGGCATAGTTGGAGAGTACATATAGCAAGCCGAGTAGGATAACCACGAACGTGATTCCGGTGGCTAATATCAGTCGCTGCATTTGCGGGACGATGATAAAGGCATTCGAGTTTCTCGGCTTCCGTTTCATCACTTCCGGGCTAGGCGGGAGCGAGGCTAAAGCCCCGGCGGCAAACGTGTCCATTATGAGATTTACCCACAACATCTGTGTCACCGTGATGGGGAGTTCCGAACCGAACAAAGAGCCTAGTAATACAATAATCAAGGCTGCCACGTTAATGGTAAGCTGGAACAGGATAAACCGTTGAATATTCTGATACACAGATCGTCCCCACATCACGGCAGAGGTGATGCTACTGAACGAGTCATCTAACAAGGTAATGTCACTGGCCTCTTTAGCCACGGAGGTTCCGCTACCCATAGATAGACCCACGTGTGCATGATTCAAGGCGGGGGCGTCGTTCGTTCCGTCTCCGGTAACGGCCACGATGGCTTGTTTCTGTTGTAGCAATTGAACGAGGCGTTGTTTGTCCATCGGGCGGGCACGGGACATGATTTTTAAATCCAGTACCCGATCCAAGGCCTCTTTATCGGTTAATTGTGCGAATTCAACTCCCGTGATCACGTTCCGATCGGTATCTTTTTCCGTCCACAGACCGATTTGTCTTCCGATCTCTTTTGCCGTACCCGGTGTATCTCCGGTCACCATTTTCACTTGTATTCCGGCATCAAAACAGCGTTTTACCGCGTCCGGCACGTCCGGACGGATCGGGTCTGAAATAGCCACGATCCCGAGGAATGTTAATTCCACGTTGTATAAGCGTCCGTCTTTAAAATGCGATTCATTGTCCTCGATGACTTGGTAAGCAAAACCCAGTGTCCGCATGGCTTGATTTTGGTATTCCTGCAATTGGTTCTCCACGGTCGTTTTGTAATTGGCGATCGGTTGCCCTTCCCCGTCGATTAACGCGTTCTTACATTGAGCGAAGATGATTTCGGGAGCCCCTTTCACGTATAGGATCTTTTTTCCCATAGCGGGAGAGTCAACCAATGTGGCCATGTATTTCCGTTCCGTGGAAAAGGTTAATTGGTCGATCACCGTGGCATTTTCCCGGAGTTCTTGGTAATTAGCCTGTTGTCCGTTTAACCAGAGTAACAAGGCAGCCTCGGTCGGGTTACCTAAAGTTTTCACTTTGCCCGGATCGGAAAAGTCAAGGAACGCGGTTGTATTCACGGCAATACCCTCTTTTATCAGTCGGGAGTTTTCATTATCAGTTAGTTGTTGATCTTTCAGACCGTAGAAGTTTGTTTTGTACACGGTCATCTGGTTTTGGGTCAGGGTTCCCGTTTTATCCGTACAAATAACGGTTGTAGCACCCATCGTTTCGCAAGCGTGCATTTTGCGAACGAGGTTATTGGATTTTAGCATTTTACGCATACTGAGGGCCAAACTCAAAGTGACGCTCATCGGAAGACCTTCCGGAACAGTCACCACGATCAGGGTAACGGAAGCCATGAATGCCGACAGGATTTTCTTTCCCAGACTTAGCGAGATCCACGCTTGCGGGTCCCAAGGTTTAACCCCGAAGGCCAAACCGATGGCGAGCATGATAACCAATGCTCCTAATCCGTATAGAATCCAACGTATCCAACTTCCTTGCTCTATACTCTTGGGGAGTTCTTTTTCTTTTCCCCGTAGGGCATGAACATCGTATATGACAGGCACCCATACTTTAGCGAGCATGATGATCGCCGCGATAATCAAAGCCCCGATCAGTCCGAGTTGTCCTAATTCCGGGGTAGGGGATGCGGGATTAAAGAAGATGGCTTTAATGAATAGGATGGTGAACGTGACTGCGGCACCGCAGAATCCTACGACCCCGATGAATTTTGCCAGCGAATCCAGCTGCTTGTCGAGTGGGGTAGGTTCTTCGCTTTTTTCCGAAGATTTTTCTGCCACTTTTCCAAATTCCGTGGAGTCTCCCACGGCAAGTACCTGCATGATTCCGTGACCGTCGGAAACGGTTGTTCCTCTCATCACGTGATTGGAAGGATAGGTGGCTTCCAGGTTGAACTCGGATTCGATCACGGTTTTATTGGCGATCGGTTCTCCGGTTAAACTGGACTCGTTCACCTGTAACGAGATTGCCTCTAGAAGTACCCCGTCGGCGGGGATCTCTTCTCCTTGCTCCAATAGCACGATGTCATCTACAACAATGTCCTTTTTAGGGACTTCGTGTACATTACCGTTACGGATAACTTTGATCAACGTGTCGTCATTCACTTGATTCAGCACGTCGAATTTCTTGTTTGCATCCCATACAAACCAGGTGGCAACCCCGGTTGCAAGTAATATGGCCACGGCAATACCGATGGTTTCCGCGATCTCGATGATTCCTTCCGAGAAATACATGGATATGGCGATACCTCCCGAAAGAAATACCGCGACCATTAATATGCGAATGACGGGATCTTCAAAGTTCCCGATAAAAATCTGCCATAAAGAATCCCTTTTAGGGGGAGTTAACACGTTGGCCCCGTGTTTTTCACGACTTTCCAGCACTTGTTTATCCGTGAGGCCTGTGTAGTGTTTACGTGATTCCATGTTATAATTTAAGATTTAATTATTTTTTTTACGTGTTGACCGAATAATAAGATACGTGAAAAAGCCAATTCCAACGATTAACATGACGATGGAAATCTCGGTGAAATACTTTTCCAGTAACTCTTTTCGGGAATATAAAAAATAGCCGACGATAGCCAGTATCAAGTTCCAGATACCACTTCCGGCAGCCGTGTAAAATATAAAGCTGTTTAAAGGCATTTTGACCAATCCGGCCGGAAGGGAAATAAAGCTTCTTATCCCCGGGGTAAGCCTTCCGATCAGCGTGGAACTTTTGCCGTATTTCAAAAAATATTGTTCGGATTTTTCTACTTTTTCTTTTGACATCCGCAAAATCTTTCCCCAGCGTGATTCCGCGAAAGAATAAATGAATTTACGCCCTAACGTGTATGCTAACACGTAGTTGAAGAGGGCGCCTAGAACCGATCCGATTGTGCTGAAAATAACTACCAACAGGAAATTGAGATCCCCGTTTGCAGCTTTCCAGGCTGCAGGAGGCACGATCAATTCCGCCGGAAAGGGAATGATGGAACTCTCAATGGTCATACATACGAGAACACTCCAGTAGTTCACGTTCTGCATATACCAATCGAGAATAGATTGAAGCCAATCGATCATATGTTGTTTCTAAATTTTTTTAATGTTTTTATTTGCTCTCACTTGTTATAATTATCGTTATGGTTTTGTCATAACAGCAATACTTTCAGCGAGTAGATATAAAAACCTTGACTATGTCGGGTGGTCAGATATTGGATAAAGTGCCGTTCTTTTTTAGCGAAAGACAATTTTATCGGAATATTTTTTCCACTCTGCATATTGTGATGCGAATACACGTTTGTTTTAGGAGTTTTGTTGAGTCCGAAACGTCGCCCGTGAGAGGTTGCGATTCCTTCGTCGGAGCCTAAATGAAGACCTCGTGAGAGGGTGTCATAATGATGGGCAATCTCGTCCGGTTCGGATAGTTGTTCTGTTTGTGTAGGCAATGCTATCTCGTCCTCGTTTCCCTCTGTCTGTAGTCCATTGACTATGAGTAGTAAAGAAAAAATAAAGATAGATATATATACAAAAAACAGCCTTTTCATTATAAAATTATTTACAGGCTCAAAAGTAATATATTTTTTGGATATATATCCAGTCTCGTTTACGCTTTTTCTTATCAATAAATCCGTTTTATTACGTACCTTTGCGGGGAATCAGAAATATTCGGATCATGACGGTAAAAATGATATTAGCTTGTATCGTGGCTCTCTTGGCGTTAGTAAACCCGGTACAAAAAGTTTTAATTGTTACTTCGTTGCAGGAGAGGTTCAGTCCTAAAGAATTGCGGTATATATCCATTAAATCATCTATTACAGCCGCGTTGATTCTGATCTTTTTTCTTTTTTTGGGAGAGGTAACTTTCAGTTACGTGTTTCATGTCGAGTTGTATTCTTTTCAAATCACTTGTGGGGCCGT
This sequence comes from Butyricimonas sp. RTP31003st1_G1_RTP31003_210430, assembly GCF_040920905.1. Lineage (NCBI taxonomy): Bacteria > Pseudomonadati > Bacteroidota > Bacteroidia > Bacteroidales > Odoribacteraceae > Butyricimonas > Butyricimonas sp. RTP31003st1_G1_RTP31003_210430. Next base: position 5,799 of record NZ_JBCOSQ010000007.1, read on the forward strand.
GTTGATGTATAACGGTCTATCCGGTTTGTTGAAAGGTTTTTTCCTGAAAGTGGACGAGCATATCAAATTAGCCGATCTGACCACGGTACCTATCGCCATTCCAATGATCGCGGGCCCGGCAACCATTACGGCAGCCGTTACGTTTCCCGTTCAATACGGGCGTGAGATCACGATTATAGCCATCTTGATCGCTTTGGTGGTAAATCTGTTTTGTATGTTACAGGCCCGGCGAATCGGGAATTTCTTGATTAAATACAATTTCATGAACCCGTTGATCCGGATTATCGGGTTGATTGTTGCCACGATCGGGTTACAGATGATATTTGACGGAATCACGCTGTTTATAAAGTCGTTGACGGTGTAGTGTATTTGTTTCCCATTTCCTTTCTGGCCAGACGAGTGGCCTCATGGATAAAGTCGGTTTTGGCCTCGGTGTAGGCATCCCGATCATGTTCATAGCGGAGTTGAAGGTTTTGTTTCAGTTTGCCGTATGATTTTGCCGTTTCCGGGTGGGAACGCAGGTAATCCCGAAAATAGAGTTCGTCCCAATCCCCCGGGAATCTCACGTGAAGATGAACGGCTTGGCCTCGGAAACCTTGAGGGGTATATCCTTTCATGAACATGAGGTGAGGGGCTGGGTTATTAGGCTGCATGTTGCAAATATATCCCGCGGAGATCAGGGCTGCGGTGAGAGACGGGATGTCTGCGTCAGTGGGGATTTCCAATAGAATGTCTATGGTTGGTTTGGCTATTAGACCGGGGACGGATGTACTGCCGATATGATTGATTCTGCTGATGTTTTTTGTCCCAAGAGCTGAAATGATGGAGTCTTTTTCTTGTTCGTAAAACTTTGTCCATTCTGCACGATGTTCGCTTAGGATGATCGGAAATAGAACCCAAAGCTCTTCGTTTGTCATTTCTTGTAAGGGGGTGCTCATTGTTTTAAGGTATCCAGTCTATAATTCCATTTGCAGGGTGTACTTTCCGCCAGTTTTGAAAAGCGGAATAATCTTTTATCCCGTCTTGAATGACGGCTTGATAATACTCGATTCCCATGATTTCTTCGCCGTCGGGAGTCTCGTACTTTAGTTTCAATATGGTTTCCCGGATTTCGGGTGTCAATACCGCTAAGATTCGTTCGGCCACTTGCTCGAAATAGCCGTCATAGTAGGAACCTTTCAGGATGTGAATCATGTCGATTTGCCACAATTCGTAATCGGAATCCTCGTACCACGCGTGCCATTCTATACAATGTTCGTCCGTGTCGATCAGGTTTTTGTATTCGATTCGTTTGATCGCTGGGTTTGCGGCCAGTTGCGTGATTGCTTGGAAACTGATAGCCGGGGTTAATTGCGGGGTATAGACGTGGAAATCTATATCCCGGTGTTTCATCATCAATCCCATTTTTAATGACCCGACAAGATTGATTTCCGCCCCGATGGATTTCCAGATATTGATAATGTCAGTTGCTTGGACTATCTGTTTGGCTCGTTCTGTATTGCGAGCTGCAAGTTGTAACATCGTTTCCATGTGTTCGTGATTGAGAATGCGAAAATAACAATAAACTCTTGGAAAGTGGGTGAGAAGAATAAATTTATTTTTTAACGTAAAATTGGCTTAAATTAACAATGTACTTCCGTGTTTTCCCCTTTTTCCTGCCGGGAAAGGGGCGGGAGGTATGTAAGATGCTGGGGATCTTCGGGGTTCATTAACGACACCTTTTGTAAGTGTTCGATAAGTCTTCGACAAGTGTTCGATAAGTCTTCGATATAAGTCGAACACTTGTTACTCACAATCCGGTAATTTTCCCCAAAAAATGTAAACTTACAGTTAAGGTGCCTTTAAGCATTATTGAAGGTTTATTGAATCATTCAAGCGGGGGTAATATGCACGTGAAAAAAGAAAAGGAGCTGTCCAAAAAGTCAATTTTAAACAACTACCCCCACTAACTCCCCCTTACACAAGGGGAGAAACCGCTTGGTAATCAGCTCTCCCCCTGTGTAAGGGGGAGCTGGAGGGGGTAGTTGGCAAATACAAGCAGGACTTTTTGGACGGCTCCTTTTACTTGTATCTTCTTTTTTATTTATTTTTCATCCCGATATAAAAGACGTAACCGTAGTAACTTTTGTATTTCCGGTAATAGTCGATTTCATCTAATTCCCGTTGTACTAATTGCTGGGCAGGTGTACTGTTTTTATATTTTTCCAAGAAGAGAGGTATGTTTTCTTGCATGGGTTTGTAAAAACAGTCCAGCCAACAATATTCAGGTAAAATGAAATGGGCTACCGGGGTGTATCCGGCTTCTTCCATTTTCTTGATTTTATTGGAAATGGTGTCAATTTCGGCATAATTGAAGTTCCAGAATTGTTCAATCTCATCCGGTCGGGTATCCGTGAGCCAAGAAACTTCCGAGACAGCGATCATTCCTTCCGGTTTCAGGAATTGTTTCCATTCCCTTAGGCCTCTTTCGAATCCGATGTTATAGATGGAGCCTTCCGCCCAGATTAAATTTAGTTCTCCGGGTTCAAAAGGTAGGTTCTCCATGGAAACTGCAATGCCGGAAATCCGGTCGCTGAGTCCATGACGAATGGCACGTTCCTTTAAAAGTGTGATCATCTTCGGGAATAAATCGATCGCCGTGATCTGTCCTTTCGTGTTCTCGGCAAGCGTGATGGTTTGTCCACCGCTGCCGCAACCGATATCGGCAATTTTGGCGTTATCCGATAACTCCCCGATAAAGCTCAAGGCTTGTCGGGTGACTTGTTGACTTCCGGGACCTTGACGGTTTAGACGTGAAAAAAAGTCTACGATCATGTCAAAGTCGAAGTCTGCTACTAATTGTAATTCCTGTTCCATAATTGTGATAAATATATGTGATTATATGGTGAATCCCATGCTTTAGACATAAAGATTCGGATAAAAATTTTGGAGTACCAGTAGGTACTTGAAAATCAAAAATAAAGTCAATAGAAATAATTTCCGAGTAAGAAACCCGGGTAGGGAAATCCAGCCTGAAAGAATTCAGGCTGTTAGTTACGCATTTATCTTCTTAGAATTTGTTGTTTTCAAAAAGCGATATTTTGTTTGTCGGGACAAAGATAGATTATTCTCTTGAAAATAAACAGATTATTAATTTGATTTATTTTTTAGAGGACAAGTATTGCAAACCCATCGTGATCCAAACGGCAACCACGAATGGGGCAGTTAATGTCGTGATTCCTGCGTATATTCCCATAATTTGTATTCCTGTTGACAGGAGTATGGACAAGGTGGCCCAAACCATACTTTTGAAGGTTCGGTTTCCAAGGGCTATACTGCAAAGTACTCCGTTATATCCGAGTAATTCGGCATTGAATGTCGAAAAATCTGTTGTCAACGGCAAGGCTACCAGCAAAGGCAAAAGGGCTCCCCAAACCGTGTAAACTGTTTGTATCCGGGAATTGACAAGGATACCGATCAAAAAAAGTAAGCCGGCAAAAATATTTCCTCCTTGAAACATGACCTGCCCGATGTTCAGGCAGAATGCTTTCGGCAGATGAGCTACAGCCTCGGAAACATGGGGTGTTGCGGGCAATAGGAGAGTGGGGAAAAGGTAAAGGTTCCCCAATAATAGAATCCATACCGTAATGATAAATGGTGCCGTGAAACCCGGAACTGTTTTTTGGCCATTGAATAACCGGGAGATCCAGGAGGAAAGGGCAGAGCCGAATAGTAATAAGAACATGGAACTAATGTTTATTTCCATGAATACCCCGATGGCGATACCAACTAATGTTCCATTAAAACCGTAGAGGCCGTTCCGAATGTCTTCCCGTGAGTATTTACACAGGCAGGCTGTTAATGTGCTAACTATATTTCCTGCTAAAGCGAGTAATGCCAGTATCCAAGAATTGCAGGCAATTCCGGCTAACATAAGAAGTCCCGACAAGGCGTTATTCTGGAACATCACTTGCCCAATGCCCCGGGCTATGATAAATAGTCCTTCTTTCATCGTGTAACTAACTGAGGTGATATAAACTACTCTTGATGATTTCTAAAATACTCTATCATTTCACTGGTAAGACTAATGTCAGATTCAGAAACCGGAATGTTTTCCCGCTCAAACCATTCGGCCAAGGCCAGTTCCTCCCGGTCAAGCGTGATGCTGTCGTCTCCTTCCACTTCGGCAAAAAAGCCCATTAAAAGCGTGTCGGAGAATGACCACGGTTGACTTTTGTAGTATCTGAGGTTTTTAACGTGTAATCCGACTTCCTCCATGACTTCCCGTTTCACGGTTTCTTCGACGCTTTCCCCGATCTCGGTAAATCCGGCGAGTAAGGCGTAGCGGGTATATTCCCGGTTGGCGTATTTGGATAACAGAATTTTATTCCCGTTCGTGACGGCGATAATCACGGCTGGCATAATTTTCGGGTATTCCGTGTTATTACAAGTCAGGCAATGTAACATCCGTTCCTTTTCATGGGGAACGAGTTTTGCCCCGCAATGACTACAAAACTGGTGGTTGTCGTACCATTTGTAGAGGCTGTATCCCGTGATACCTGCAAATGCCAGGTGTCTCGGCTCGCTTGTCCGGAAAAGCCCGATGTCTTTTAGCTCGAATTCCGGTTGTCCTTCCGGGACTTGATGTACCAGGTAAAAACAGTCGTTGTCAATGGCGAATAAATAAATGGCTTTCTCGTAAACACTTTCTTCGATTCCGTTTAATTCTGCAAAACGGGGAAAACGTAGGGTTGCTGAAGCTTTACTTGCCAGAACCATATGCCCGTCGAAATAAAGCGCGTAGCTTGTTGCCTCCGGACGTTTGGGGGCGTAAGCATTTGAAAATATATGGGGCGCTATATCTTGTATCATTCCTTATTTATTTTGCCTGTGAATTCGGGCGTCAAAGGTATTAAATTGTTGGATATGACGCTAGTTTTTTAAATGAAAATTCCGTGATTCCATATATGGATGAATCACGGAATTTAAGAATAAAAACTTTGTAATTAAGGGTAATTGGCTCCTATTTTACCATCTCGTAATCGATACCGTTTACATAGTAGATAGAATAGAAGTTTTTATTATGGTTTTTCATCCATTCCCGCATTTGTTGAATACTGTTCTTTTCAGAGTCGCAGTGGTCGGCATCCTTGTCTCCTTTAGCCTCTTCTTCTGCGACTTCTTTTTCCCAATTGTCGATGTATTCCTGTGATAAGCGTTGTTCCTGTAACACCCCGGTCACGACGATTTCGGAGTTAACCAGCTCTTTGTTGAAAGATTGTATGTTACCGCCAGCTTCAACACGGATTGTAAGTTTACCCGTGGAGTCTGCGATAAAACAGCGACGTCCGGAGTGAGAGCAAGTGTGTTTCACGACGCCTTTCAGAACGACCGTATCATTCAGTTGTTCTTCGGCCACGTTCAGAAGACCGTTAACGTCCAAGGCTTTGGAGGCCAAAGATATTTCAGTGGTATTCTCCTGCTGTGTTTTCTTGTTCGTGTTTTTGCATCCCACGATGGAAAGAGTTGCGATACAAGCAATAATAAAAATGAATGTACTTCTTTTCATGACGATATATTTATTTAATGTTATTTTCTTATTCTGGCAAAAAGGCATACAGTAATAAATCCGGCAATTCCCGTGAATAAGGTGATGATTCCCACAAGATATTTCCCGTATGATTTTTCTTTACGATACACGACAAAAGTAACTATTGTCAGTATAATATTCAACAAAAGAGACGGGAAATAATAACCCGAAACCCGGGGGTAGATGTAACTGTTCGTGCTATCTTGAAAGGTCACCGTGAACGGGAACAAGTAAGGTAGTGTTTTGTCCCACGTGGATTCCGGTGCCGGGCGGAACAGGCTGTCCACTTGACGCATACTTTTATTCTCTAAGGCGTAGGTATGTTCCCCGTCCGAGGAAATCTTGGCTACCGTCCAGTAGAACATATTGGCCATGATGGAAACCCGGTCTTTATCGGGATTCACGTCTTCCAACACTTTCACGAGCCGGTACCCGTCCGTGGAAAGATAGTAAAGCGTGTGATTCGTGTCGAACAGGAATCCATACAGGCTCCGATTGTCAATTTCCATCGGGAACATACAGGAGATGTTACTTGCCTTCGTGTCCTTGACAAAAGGTTTCCCGTTTGTCATTTTTATATGGAAAAGATGTCCCTTGCTATCCAGAGCGAAATATCCTTCATCGTATGATTTCTGGCTCGTGGGAATCCCGGTGACCCACAGCGCTGGGAACGTGAAACCGGCCTTCTCCATTGCTTGCTGGAAACGGGCGGATTTCTGTTCGTCTACCCGGTTTGTGGCCATGTCGATGAATTCGATGTTCTCTTTCAGTCGGAACATATCGCTGGGGTTTTCAAGGTCTACTTTTCCCGAACAGGATTCGAACATGGGGTAGAGTTCTATGACCGGGGTATTTTTATCTTTGGGTTTGTACCAGAAGAAAAAGTTATTCCGGGCTATGGTTTGCCGGTCAACCGGGACCCCTTGGATGGAATCCGGGATGGCGTTTTCCATGGCTAACTGACGATAGTAGAACATGGGTAACACCCGGTCGAATTCCGCGTCCGAGTAAACTTTCCCGCTCATGTCTTTTCCTCTCACGTTATCATTGTCCTGATCCAAATAACAGAATTGGTTAATGACAGAACTGTAATAGGTGAACGGGTACCGGGGAGAGGAATCCATGGTTAATTGAACGAGTGACGGGATAATCCATGATAATAGGAAAATGGATAATCCGATATATAGAATCTTTATTTTCATCTGCTTGAAATTTAATGATATTACTGCATTCCTTCTTTAAAGTGACGAATGGAGATTTTGGGGTATAGGGCTAAAAGTATAAGTGTCCCGAACAGGAAGGGGAGCATGTAAATGTAGCTACTCGGTACGCCTTGTACCATGAATAATGACAGGATCAATAACCCGATCACGGCATTATAGATTCGCTGGCTCCACACGGGTTCCAGAATAATCCACGCCGTAAGTAGATAGGATGCGAAACCGCATAATACTTGCGGGAGTATCGTGGCGAACCATGCACCGACCACTTCTCTCGGGAAATCCACGGATAGTCCCCACAGAAAACCACCATAGCTGACCGTGAAAAGGAGTAATAGGCATACAATCCCGTAACTTAGCATCAGGAACACGATCCGGTTCTCTCCAAGCGGGAGATGCAGTGTCAGTTTGAAACGTTTCTTCGTCATTTCCGGAATAAACTGGGTAATTCCCATGATGATTCCGGCAAGTAGCGGTAAGACTTTTATCTGGTCCAGCAAAACCACGTTTTTTAGGATAAATACTTCCCATAAGTGTGGCATTCCCACGTTACGGGCGGCACTTGAAATGCGAAGTGCAATGTAACCCATGGCGAGGATAAATACCACGAACATCAGGAGAAACATCCAACGGGTTTTAATCCATTCTTTGAATAGTAGTGCTTTGTTCATCGTTTTAGTGTTGTTTTTGATTAATATTTTCCGGTTAACCCGATAAAAGCGTCTTCAAGGGATAAAGTTTCCTCCTTTAAATCTGCCACTTGTACACCTTTTGCTTCCAATAGTTGCCGGACGGTTTCGAGTGGTTCGAAAGAGTAGGTAATCCATTGACCGTTATTTTTTTCGGTGTTCCATAGTTTTTCATGTTCCGTGGGAACTTGCCCCTCGTTCAAGGAGAAACGGAAACGGTGGAAGTTTTCCATGATTTCCCGGGTCGGTTTGTGAATCAGCAAGCGTCCGTAATCCAGAATCATACAATCGTCAATCAGCAATTCCATGTCTTGGATGATGTGGGAGGTCAGGAATATCGTTTTATCCCCTCCGGCGGCAAAATCTCGCAAGTATTCCACGAACAGACGGCGATAGCCGGGGTCCAGTCCCATGGAGAAATCGTCAAGGATCAGCAATTCCGGGTCTTGGGCAAATAGTAACCCAAGGGCGACTTGAGAACGCTGACCGCATGACATATGATTGATTTTTTGATGAGGAACAACTTTTAGTTTTTCCATCAAACCGTAGAACGCGTCTCGTTTCCAGTTCGGGAAAAAGGCCTGGTAATACTTTTCGATTTGCTCGATCGTGAAATAGGTGTGTTGCACGTGACCTTCCAGTAATAAGCCGATCTTGGCTTTCGTGGTGGGAGTGAGGTGATTCATGTTCTCGCCGAGAAGGTAACACTCTCCGGAACGGGGTTTTAAATAACCGTTCAATATGTTGATGATGGTGGTTTTTCCCGTTCCGTTTTTTCCGAGTAACCCGAGTACTTTACCTTTTTCTACTTCGAAGTTCAGGTTCTCGTAAATTAATTTTTCTCCGTAATAGTGCGTTATATTTTTACACTCGATTACTTTTTCCATGTATAAAAGATATTATGGTTTAAAAAACAATGCCGCAATGTGCTTGCAGGGGTTCCCGGTGCAAGTCGTTTTGGCAGGAGTCATGTTGCCAGTTTAATTTGATAAAGATACCCCTGTTTTTAGGCAGGGAATAATTCCAGCGGAGTTCTATATTCGTGGTCCAGTTGTCCGCGGAGAGATTGTCGTAAGCCTTGTAAACCGCGGCTAGGGCGATTTGCTCTTGGTCGATTTCCGTGAGCTGCAGATCGGCGGTTGAATTCTTACGATACACCCCGTCCAGAACGAACTGGAAAGAGTGCTTTTTGTAGCCGGTTGCGGCAAAGAAGTTCATCCCGCCGGATAAATAGTTTACTTTCATGAGGCGGGCAGGGTCAAGATATTCCATCTTGAACGAGTTGAACCCGGCTCTTGGTGACAGGTACCATGTAAAACGGTCTCCCTTGGTTTGCCCGTATACTCCCGAAACGGAAATATCTGCTTTTTTCACGGATAACTGTTCGGCCTCGCCCGTTTTTTCGTACACGTTGGTTGTGGCACTTCCGATAAGAGATTCAATCCCTTGACGATCTTGGTAGGTTGCCCGTGTCCGGACTCCCCACTGGTGCTTGTTCCGGAAAGAAGTGTAAGCGATTTCGGCTTTCATCTCGTCCTGATTCAACGTGTTCAAGGGCAGGTCGTTCAGGTCTGAAATAATCTTCTCGAAAGAGAATCTTTCATACCCGAAGGAGCCGGAGAAACCTTGTTTGTCGCGGGGGAAAATTTCAATGCTTGCCCCGTAGCGATGACCGTCGTAGAAGAGGGAAGTGGCCCCTCTGCGAAACCGGACGTAGTCCATGCCCAGACCGCTGAGATTATAGGTAATGGCGGAACCCAGTTCACTATAAAACTTCACGTCGTTGGTTTGCTTGTATTTTCCGGCATGGAAGGCGATTCCCGTGGAGTATAGCTTGTTCAACTTGGCCGATATGCCGATGGAGGCTTTCAGGTCCGAGACGATATTTCTGGGGCGGGGATCGATCTTCCGGTACTCGATAAGGGCCCGGTAATTGGCATATATCCCCCAAGTGAAACGTTTATGTTCCTGCGCGTATCCCCCGGCAAAATAATATTCTTCAAAGTCCATGTCCCCACCAACCGAGTCCGCGACCACGTAAGGATATACCATCAAATAATCGGACGTTTCGTTCCATTCTACTTTTTCCCTTTTCCCTTTTTTAAAATAGGCGTTTCCCCATGTCTTGCTGTTTTCTCCTAATGGCATATAAGAAAATGCGTGGAAGGAGAAATTACTAACTTCCGAGCCTAATTGGGGCAAAAATGCCTTGTTTGCATTCTGTTGTTCCCAACCGATTTGTAGTTCCGATATGGAGAACGTGTGAGCATAGTAATTTATAGCCGGGTTATCATAGATTTGCGACACGAAACTCTCCGTCGGGGAGAAGTAGATCCGTGTGCGGGTGTTTGCCGGAATGCTATCCTGTGCCCATGTTCCGAAGGTCTGGAAAAGAAGACTAAAAATCAGAATGAAACGAAAAGTCATGATTTTGTCGGTTTAATAATTATTGTTTTAAAGACGGAGTGGCCTTGGCCTCGAAGTCTTCCGTGGAGTTATTCGTGTCTTTCAGTATCTTGCGTCCGTCAGGAGTGGTGGAAAGTACTTTCCGGCGGACACTTTTGTTGTATCGGTTTTTGTCGCTTGCGACTTCCCCGCAGTAGGTGAATCCCGTGTCGAGGGATGCGTCAACGACATTCCAAGCATATTGTGCTTTGTTGCTTATGTTGACGGCATCAATGATCCATGAGTTGGGAACTTTATATCGATCTATTGTCATAGGATTGATAAAAATATAATCGGCATGGTACCTGTAATCTTTAAGAAAGGTTTCTTTATTCACTTGTAGTCGGGCAATAGCGTATGCACAAAGGCCTTGGTTATGCAAACTCCAAGTGGTTAGAGAACTGCTATATATTTTATCCAAATTGGTTACTTGTGGATTGTCTATATCTGGATTTTTGTCACTGTCATCATACCATTCGAAGTCTGCATTACTTAGGTCGAAAGAATTGCTGTTTGCTTCTCTGTGGTCTATTGCCTTATCACAAATCAAGAGGGATTCACCGGGCTGTATCGGGTAGTCTTTCCCGTTTCCGGGAATGGCATACACGCTTTGAACAACCATTGCTTGTGACATGACATCCGGTGTGTAGTCGTATTTTTGGGAGGTTTTAAAAGCGGATTCTAGAATAACAAGTCCATCTGCATATAAAACGGAATCGGAATTGTTGTATATTTTAATATATTGATCTGCAAGATATTGTTTCCCTTCCGGTGTCGTGCTTCCGGCGAAATAGACCTCTTCAATAACGAAATCCGCTTTCGAGTTGAAAAGGAATAATTTAATATTATCAGCGCTTGTTGTTCCGACAAGATTTACGGATTCTTTATATCCTTTTACCTGCCCTTCAACGGTTTTCTCATCAACGACATAATTCATTTTCCCCTCCACGGTGATATTGTAAAGGCCTTCGTTGAGCGTGATTTTCCCTGTGGTTCCGGTCATTGTGTTTGTTGTCAGTTTTCCGGTGTTCACGTTCTTGAACGTGACGTGCAGGTCGGATATGCTTGTTACATTCAAGTCTTCCGGTTCCGTGAGTGTTAAAGTAAACTCTGTGATTTTTACTTTGTCATCATCCGTGCAGGCAATAAATCCTGCACAGATGAATAACATAAATACTAATACGTAAGAAATTTTGTTGACCATGTTGTTTTTGTTTTTATAAAGTGTTTATTTCTTCAATGATGGTGTAGCTTCCGGGGTAAAATCCTCGGTTGAATTGTTGGTGTCTTGCAGAATTTCCCTTCCGTCTTCCGTGGTCGTGAAGGTTTTCCGGAGAACGCTCTTTCCATATCGGTTTTCATCCCCGTCAATCACCCCGCAGTAGGTCCAACCCATATCTATCGTGGGCGAGGTTACAATCCATTGGAATTCTGATTTGACACTTAAATTGACAGCGTCTACAATCATTTCGTTCGGTACTTTGTAACAACTTTCCTCGCAGGGAATCTCGAATTCTTCAAAGACAAACATCCACTCGTAATCATAAGTATAGTCTTGTAAAAACTTTTCGATATCTCCCAGTCTAGCTATCGCGTAGCTATTGAAACCGCGATTGTGGAATACAAATTTGCCGTACGGGGTCAGTATGTTGGGAACTTCGTGGTTATCAATATCGTCACTATCTTCATAGAAGATTTCGAAATCCGCTTTACTCAAATCTATGGAGTTTGAGTTTTGAGCTTGATGATTTATCCCGTTATCTGCAATGATTATATATTCTCCGGGATTAACCGGGTGTTCGGTTCCATTACCCGGTATGGTAAGAATTGCGCTTACAGCCATCGCCTCTTTCATGATGTCCGGGGTATAATCCTGCTTGTCCACGGTTTGGAATGCTGATCCCAGAATAGATAATCCATCGGCATACAGCACCTTATCCGTGTTATTGTAGATTTTAATGTATTTGTCTCCATTATATTGTTGTCCTTCTTCCGTCACCGTTCCCGTGTAAAATATCTCGGCGATAATGAAGTCGGAAGATGTCTGGCTAATGAATAATTCGGTTGCTAAAGAGGCGGTCGTTCCCGATATGTTGACCGATTCTTCATATCCCCGGATTAGTCCTTCATGGCTTTCTCCCTCTCGTTTGTATTGAATAAAACCTTCCATGATGATATGATACATTCCTTCCGGAAGGGTTACGTGGATTTGATTATTCTCGAACGTCGTGTTATTTGTCACTCGTCCGGTATTCACGTTGGTGAACTTTACTACCATATTGGATATACTAGGTTCTTCAAATCCTTCCGGGAGTGTTGTGTTTAATGTAAATTCGGTTGTGTTAACCGTTTTGTTATCGTCCGTACAAGACAGCACGCTAAAGATCGTCACGATCAGCGAACAGAAAATGATAAAATTGTTTTTCATATTCATGATATATTGGTGTTATAATTTGATGTTCAATTCCATGCCGAAATAGGGGACTGCTTTCCTTCTGATTTTCGCCCCGTTGGCCTCGTAGCTGGGATTGTAGTCCAGTATGTTGTTCACGAACAGGGAGAGTCCTATCTTTTGATTGAAATACTTGGTCGCCGAGAAATTGATGTTGATGGATACGGGAACCGTTGTCCGTTTGAAAGCGGCCTCGTTATAGTTCACTACCAGATGCTGGCGTTCCATGTCGGTTTGATCGGCAGCCGTGTAATCGTGTTCTTCGCCTTTGATGTCCACGTACTTGATCGGAACCCCGTTCTTTCTCATGCTCTCCTGTGCGGTAAACCACATGCATTGTACCGAAGTGGCGAAATTCAGTCCGAGTTTTTGCAGGTACGTGTCGAACATGAAGTTCGTGTTGAATTGTTCCCGAATGTACCCGTCGTCGTCCAGATATAACCCGATGTATTTTAATTCCTTCCCGTTCAATATCACGCTGGGTTTCCTGTACACCGGCTGGCTGTTGTGGTAGGTCGATTTGAACCATGCCCCGGTGACCGTGAGACGGGTGTGTATGGATTCGATACGGTTGGACGAGTATTGAAACTCAACTCCTTTTTTGATAATCATGCTACCGTTCGTGTTTATCCCGTACGTGCTGATCACCGTGTCGTTCGTGTAAGTCAGGTCACTTAATTCCGGTGGTCCCTGTAATGAGGTGTGGTCAATGGTTGAGGCGTCATATTTTTTATACTGGAAAGACCGGTAGTAATTGGTTGTTCTGAAACCGTCAGTCATTTTCTCGTAGAAATAATTCACGGAGAACAGGTGTTTGTCATAATCGAAATCCAGACGTACTTCCCATTTCTTGTTACGGGCGGGTTCCAGATCGTAATTCGTCGGGTCAATAATGTAGGTCATCATGTTTAAACGCCGGAAGTCAGCGTTCGTGTGATAATAGTTCAATTGAGTCAGGTCGTAATAGATCTTCTCCGGGTAGAGTTGTGACATCACGGGCATTTTCCTTTGCCAGCCGATCCCGCCGACAAGTTGGATGTTTAATTGTCGGTCGAAGAGAAACAAGGTCGGGAATTTCCATTGTGCGTTTACCCGGGGATCAAAGTATATTTTACCCTGCATCCGGTAATCCGCATTCAAGTTGAGCGGGGAGAAGGCACGTATACCCCCGGCCACGATCAGCCGATGCCGGTCGATAGGAATATCAATCCGGTCCTCGATGAAAAACGATAACAGGTGATCTGCCGGAATCTCGTCATACGGTCTGGGGCGATAGGAAGTCGAGGGATAAAGAGGCCGTGTCAGGTCGTACACCTGACCTTCCCCTAGGTTTTTACTCATTCGCCATTCAACTCCCGCTTTCAATTTATTCGTGGTGTTGAAAAGATCGAAGTGAAATTCGCTCATCGTCTTCACGTAAGCATTGATGGGTTTGCCATCCACTTTTAAATGTGCCGTATAGCGATATGGGAGAAAAATCCCGTCGTGTTCGCCTTCTTCCGTGTTGTCGGGAATGGGGGTATCTTTATCCAGCGAGATAAATTTAGTCTGTTTGATTTTGTTGAGCGAGTAGTCCACGGCGGCGGTTAAGTTGACGTATTGCCAGTGCCGGGATTGGGTGAATACCCAGTTCAGCCTGTTTGACACGGACATCCGGTGATAGCTGGATTTGTATTTGTCTATCTTTTTGTAGCTTATGTCCGGATCGCTTTTCTCATCATCAATGGATTGCCCGTAGTCCAAGTCCAAATCCCATGATAATGACCGGGTGCTTGTTTTCCATTCTCGTGCCACATGGGTGGTTGCGGAGAGACGCTTGTAGTTTTCCAGATTGTTGCGGGGATCGATCTCTGCATCCAAGTAATCGAACCCGAAGTTGAATATCCATCCTTTGTTTGTCGCGAATCCTTTACCTAGGTACACGAGTTTACTTTCTGGGTCTGATTTTATGCGGGCTTCCCACGGATGGGCTCCTGCTTTTCGTTGGATTTTGATTACTCCGCTGGTCAGTTCACCGTATTCAACGGAAGGTATTCCCCGGATCACTTCCACGCTTTCGATGAAATCAGTTGACAGCATACGCATATCAACCCCTTTGCCCGTGCTGTTCCGGTAGTAATCGTGATCGCTTTGACTGGCTCCCAGCACGTGTTGCATGTTGGCATCCGTGTTGATCGGAACCCCGTTGACAAGAAAAGAGGTACCTAAGGATGAAATATCGTAATCGTCGCTGGAAACACCAACTTCCCGCAAACGGGCTTGGTTTACGCCACCGAGGGCGGGATCTTTCGTTCTTCCGCCCGGCAGTAATGCCAGTATATCCGTGAAACTTGACGGTTGCAGGAGTTCCATGGCCTTGCGGTTAATCTTGGAAGAGGTTGTAAGGCCTCTGGATTCGGATGCGGTGACAATAATGTCTTTTAGCGTGATATTGTCCGGTTGCAAGGCGATTGCAATTGTCGTATCCCGGTGGATGGACAGGGATTGATGCATTGGGGTATATCCGATAAAAGAGATGCTAAGAGAGTAGGTCCCGGTTGGAACGTTTTTTATGCTGAAACTTCCTTTCGTATCACTGATCGCGTGAAGTTGCACGGAATCATTCTTTAATAATACGGTTGCGAATTCCAGTAATTCGTTCGTCTTGGCGTCTTTTATATTCCCTTGCAGGTGAAATTGTATTTGACTTTGCGCTTGAATCGGTAGCGCGATAGATAGATAACCCAATAAACAAAGAATCTCAATAATCCCAAATCTGCATTTCATCACTTACTTCTTTTTGTCGACGCAAAGTTATAGGGTAGGATAATATGAATCCATCACCAAAAGTAAGGATATTGGGGGTGTTGTTTGGAGGAAATGTATCCCCGTTTGTGGGGATAAAAAAAGAATACGTCAAAAGTCGTTTGACGTATTCTTTTGTTTATAAGGTTATAAACCCAATGACTTTCTGGTATTTTATTTCTGTAATTTATCGGCTCTTTCTTTTAATCTTGCTGCACGAGCCTCGCTATCCGGGTGGGTAGAAAACATCTGTTGTATGCGAGAGGCTTTTTCACCCCCGGCATTGGAGAGTTCTACCAGTTTTGTCAATGCTTTTGACATGGCGTAGGGGTCAACCTTTTGTTGAAGGCAGAAATCAAAAGCGTAATCATCAGCGGCGAATTCTTGCTTTTGTGAGAATTGTGCCCCCATGAAAGCCTCTGCCAACGCTCCCAGTTGGGAATCGGTCAATTTCGACGCTGTTTCACTTACCGCACCTGCCACGTTCTTGGCGGCCGAGCGAAGATAGGCGTTTTTCATGGCGTGTTTAGTGTCTTGGTGTACCACGTGTCCGATCTCATGACCGATAACAGCCAGCACCTCGTCGTCAGTCATTAATTCCATCAGTCCGGCAAAGATACGAATGCTCCCGTCTCCGCAGGCAAAAGCGTTAACATCAACCACTTCATATATAGCAAAATTCAGTTTCAGTCCTTCAATTTTGGGGAAGTTTGCCGTGATCTTGGCCAAGCGTTTTCCTAATTCACTATCCGGTGCCGCCACTTTATTATGTGTGTCCATCCATTGTATGTATTCCTGGCTCATGTTAGCAATGTCCTCGTCGGAAAGAGTGATCGCCCCGGCCGCATCCTTTCCGGCTTGAATAGCTTTTTTCGTGTCGATTTTCATTTTGCCGATTTTTATTTGCGCTTGTAAAGTTAAGGTTCCGGCAAGTAATAATACGCACATGAATAGTTTTCTCATCGTTGTAATGAATTTTAATGTTTGATTATTAAATATTTCCTTATTTATCGTCCGATACTATAATACATGGCGCAAAAGTAAGCATTTCTCTTATATCTTCAACAGGAAAGAATTATTTAAAAATATTCTCACGAGAAGTGAGCAAGTGAAGAAAATTATATTACCTTTGCATCGCTCAAATGAAAAGGACTCGTAGCTTAATGGATAGAGCACTTGGTTACGGCCCAAGAGGTTGTGGGTTCGACTCCCGCCGAGTTCACCGAAAAAATGAAAACCTTGTAAATCGATTGATTTGCAAGGTTTTTTATATGATTGACGTGTTGCTAAACTCTTGCCTGTAAGAATCCGTCAATTATATGTTGTATTTCTATGACTTGATCACGGGATAAGTTATCTAAAAATTGATCGTTGATTTGTACGTCATATTCAACGTTTGCCTTTGTCAAGGTTTCGTTTTTCACGATCATTGGCATTTATAGTGTAATCATTATGAGAAAGGGGGGAGATAAAGAAAATGAACTTATGGGGGGATAATTTTGTTCCAGTTTCTTCATTTCTCCCTTTGCCGTATGGTATTGGATAAAATGAAGAAATTAGGAAATATTTTACAGAAAAGTCGAGGATATTATATTGGATTGCGACAGGATAGCTCTTGTTGAATATTGAATTAAACTCGTTTAACAGCTTTCATGGCGTTCAACCGGCGGCGGAATGCGATGGCTATATTCTTGCGTGCAAATTCATTTAATCCTCTGAAAGTGGTGCGTTGTTTTAACTCTTCCAAAGGCATAATAAGAAGAAGTTTGGCAAGACACTCATCTGCAAAGGAGTTGGATACGACGTTCACCCCGCTAAAATCCAGCACGACCTTATCATTTTCCTGCATAAGATCTAACAATTGGAAACGAACTTTTTCTCCCAGTTGTCGGGTACCTAAGTTCTCGTTTATCGTGACAAATTTGAATGTTATCATATTCCTTTATATTACCATAGTTGTTCCAGGTCATCAATTGGTGTAAACGTCTCGTTATACAAAGACTCACAATCTGTTCGGTTATCTACTATCTCGTTGGGATCAATCTCGCGGTTTGAGTGGATGTCAAAATAGACAATCGTACCTTGCCATGACGATGATGGATGTACATGAGTCTCTTTACCATCATACACCAATATGTGAAGACCCGAATGAATTTCCAATCGTATTCCCACGTTTTTTATAAGCCGAGACGTTGAATAAAGTCCGAATCCCATTCCTTTCCCATCAGTCACAGTGTCCTGAATACTTTTCTCTATAGCTTCCGGTTCCGAAAGTTGTGCATATAGTGGATTTTGTGCCAATGATTGCTGGATTCCCATCCCATCATCAGCTACCAATATCTGAATCATAGACTTGGTGGGGCTGTATAATGAAATGGCCGTACCACACGTCTTTCCTGAGTGGGTTAATACATTATCCAATACTTCGTAGAAACAATAGCTTAATGCTTGCATTACACTCAGTTCTATATCGGGATAGTTCGTGAGTGATTTTACAATATCCGAGTATACATTATAAATATTCTCCGTATCGAATACTTCAATCAAGGGTTGTGCATTACAATCCTTAAAATAGTAATTTAAAAGACTATCTATATTCATTCTTTACGGGTTTAATTTATACCTATATTACAAAGGTAATTTATTTCTTCGATTTACTGAATGGTAATCGTTAAAGAATGATGTGTTTGTTTGTTAAATTTTCACTAATATAATTTTGATAGCTATCAGTGAAAAGTCTCTTGATCATGTATAAAAGTAATTTATTGGTTTAATCGTATTGTTTCCGAAATAATGAAACAGGGAAAGTTGTTGTTACGTGAATCATACCTTATGCTAGGGACGATACGGGGCAATGCATGGGGGTGGGTGTATTGGTGGAGGCTTGTAGTTTGCCTGTTGCTTGTTGGCATGGGAATATGGTCGATGTTATTTTTGCTTATTGTTTGTTAAAATGGCGGCTATGATCGGGCGATAATCGGGCGACAATCGGGCGATGGCGCCTAATTGCCGCCTAACAGTCAGGTAACGACCGGATAACAGGCAGGGGTCAGGGTTGGAAAACCTTATTAAATCCTATGATTCCCGTGCTTGTAAAAAGAAAAGAAATTAAACCGGGATGTCATATTTTTGAAACTGATAAATGTTATTTTTGTGAAGATGTAAAAACAAAATGCGATAAATGGAGAAGACGGTTTATTTTTTGGGGTCGGGTTTTTCTAAGGAGGCCGGGGGATTGGTCCAGAACGAGATTATCAAGACTATTCTGGATGAAGATTTTACGCGGGGAAACGAGCGTCTGATCAAGGCCAAAGATAATTTTATCGGGTTCTTGAAGGAGGAATTGCATATTTACGAGGACCATTATTGTAACGTGCAGTTGGAAGATATTTTCACGCCGATTGATCGTTGTGTCTGGGACGGGCTTTCTATCGGGCGGTATAGTGCGCGGGGGTTGGTGGAACTGCGGGAGGAGTTTAACGCACTGATGGGGGCGGCGGTAAATTACAGTTTTCAGAAGAATAGGGCTTGTTGTGATTATATCGATGAGTTTGCCGAGTATATTAATCAAGTTGCACGGCGGCGCATGGAGGATGGCGTGGACCGGGTATCGGTGATCACGACGAACTGGGATGTGATGTTCGACCATGCCTTGAAACGGGCCATCGAAAACGGGCATCCGGAAAAGTTGAGCGTGGTGGATTATTGTTGCTACGTGAGTTCTTGGGAGGCGAATGATGATACAATCAAACCGGGATTGCTTGCCGTGGGGTATGGGGGATATAATATTAAGTTGTTGAAGTTACACGGGTCGATGAACTGGTTTCAATGTCCCATGTGCCAGCGTATGTATGTGCGATTCGGCGAGGAGATCGAGATCATGAAGGCTGCCTATTGTCGGCATTGCCGGAAAAATTATGGGATGTCGGAGATTAACTCGATCAAGTTGCAGAGTAATTTGTTGCTACCGACGTATTTAAAGAACTTGAGTAATATCCAGATCAAGCTGGTATGGCAGAATGCGGCGATCGAGCTGTCGGAGGCGACGAGAATCGTGTTTATCGGTTATTCTTTACCTGCTGCCGATTTCGAGATCAGGCAGTTGCTGGCACGGATGATTCGTCCCGATGCGGAGATACAA
The DNA here is from genome assembly GCF_040920905.1 of Butyricimonas sp. RTP31003st1_G1_RTP31003_210430. NCBI lineage: Bacteria > Pseudomonadati > Bacteroidota > Bacteroidia > Bacteroidales > Odoribacteraceae > Butyricimonas > Butyricimonas sp. RTP31003st1_G1_RTP31003_210430. The sequence goes on from NZ_JBCOSQ010000007.1 coordinate 25,099, forward strand.
GTTGTTCTTTATCCGAATACTCCGAACGTGGAGGCCGAAGCGGAGCGTTATTGTAATTTCTTCGGGAGCCGGATATCGGAGCGGGACATCATGAGACTGACTGTGCCGGAATACGTGAAGGAGAAAACTAAAAACTAAAAGATAAAAACTAAAAGTTAAAAGATAAAAGTTGAGAAGAGCGGGAGATTGGGAGATACTTGTAACTTTTATCTTTTATTTTTTAACTTTTATCTTAAAAGTGGTATTTATACTCTATTATGGTAGGTCTGAATACTTTATTTTTGTACATATAAAGAAATGTACAATTCAAGGAAAGAATTTATGACAAGTTATCATTTAGAGTCAGCATGTTGCGGGACTACTTTTGAGGATAAAGAGTGGGAGTTGGAATGTCCCCATAAGGATGGTGCGGCTTTGATCTATGCAAATTATGCAAAACGTCAATTCGAAGTGAGAAATGATCTGCCCGGTATTTACAGGTATGCTAACTGGATGCCTATTTGCCGGACGCTGGAAGGTTCCGGTGCTCCCGTGACTTACAAGAGCGAGGGGCTGGCTGAATATTTAGGGCTGTCTAATTTGTACATCACGTTTAATGGCTATTGGCCGGAACGGAATGCCATGATGAAAACCGGGTCGTTCAAGGAATGTGAGGCGTTTACCGTGTGTGCGCGGACGAATGCTTTCAATGACAAGATCATGGTGGTGGCTTCTGCCGGTAACACGGCGCGGGCTTTCGGACGTGTGTGTTCGGAGAATCATATCCCGTTGTTGTTATGTATTCCGGAAGATAATTTGGAGGCAATTTGGGCGGATGGGCCGTGGAATGATTGCGTGAAACTGGTTTGCTCGGCTTCCGGGTGTGATTATTTTGATGCGATTCATCTTTCTAATATTATATGCGAGATGGAGTTTTTCTACCCGGAGGGAGGGGCCAAGAACGTGGCTCGTCGTGACGGGATGGGAACAACGGTGTTGTCAGCCGTGGAGAAGATCGGGCGTATCCCGGATTACTATTTCCAGGCTGTGGGGAGCGGAACCGGGGCTATTGCCGCTTGGGAGGCAAACAAACGTTTTGTTGCTGACGGGCGTTTCGGTTCGCATTTGATGAAATTGATGGTTTCACAAAATGCTCCTTTCTCGTTGATGTACGACGCGTGGAAGGCAGGTTCTCGTGCCTTGTTGCCTTTGGACGAGGATGTTGCCCGGGAACAGGTGAAAGAGATGTGTGCCAAGGTGTTGTCCAATCGTAAGCCGCCGTATTCTTTGAAAGGCGGATTGTATGATGCGCTAGTGGCAACGGGTGGCGATATGTTGTTGGTGACGAACGAGGAGGCGATGGAAGCACAGAAGTTATTCGAAAAATTGGAAGGAATTGATATAGAACCGGCGGCAGGGGTTGCCTTGGCCTCGTTGATGCAAGCTGTTAAAGAACAGCGAGTGGAGGAGGATGCCGTGATCATGTTGAATATCACGGGTGGCGGTGTGGCTCGTTACAAGAAAGAGTTTAACCCGGTGATGCAGAAACCTGATCTGGTATTCCCGGTAAACCCGGACCCGGAGATGGTGAAGGCGAAGGTGAGAGAGTTGATCGGAAAATAACAAACGCTATAAAAACCCCGTGACTTTGGTCACGGGGTTTTTCGTTATGATTTTTTTATTGAATCAGCGTGAAAAGATTCGATTTTTCATTATGTTTGTCTTGATAAATGGAAATTTGGATGAAAATGGGTGTGCCGGATTTGGAGATATTAACAGCTTTTCAAAAGGATATGAACGAGGGGGGAAAATTACTCTTCCAACGTTATTATAAGCCGTTGGTGTTATTCTCCGGGTCAATGCTTAATGATTGCACTTTCCCGGAAGATATTGTACAGGAGGTGTTTTACCATTTTATCAAGAATAATGTTTATCGACAGTTGTCTCCGGAAGCCTTGAGTACTTATCTGTTCCGTTGCGTGAAAAACGCTTGTTTGAACAAGATTCGGGATCAGAGGGAATTTGCACAAGCGGAATTATTGCGGTATGATGCCGTGGAGGAAGAGGCGATGACTGTTTCTCTGGAATTGATCGAGGCTATTCGGAAAGCGATCGAGGAATTGCCGCGGAAGACTCGAATGGTGGTAATGTCTGTTGTCGTTGAAGGGAAAAAATACAAGGAGACGGCTGAGGAATTGGGAGTGTCCGTGAATACCGTGAAGACTTTATTGAGTGGTGGTTTGAAACAATTACGCCAGCAATTTTCCGATGCCCTTTTGCTATTTTTCATTTTGGAGAAAAATAATTTTTAAAAAACTCTCGAAAGTTATTCACCCATTTTTTAATTCTCGTGTTTGTCTTATAAAATATGAATACAAATACGAGATGATGGATAAGAATGAAAAAGAGACACGAATCCGGGAGTATCTTTCGGGAGAATTAGGCGAGAAGGAAGAACGGGAGTTCAATGAGTGGCTTGTCGGTGACGTGGAGGCTCAACAAATTTTTAAGGAGAGGGTGAAACAGTATGATTTGATCCGTTGGGCAAAGCGGTGGGAATATATAGATGACGAGGTCGCTCGAAAACAGGTGGTAGACCGGGTGCGTCGTTATCGCTTGAAGATAGGAATTGTAAGGTATGCTGCCGTGATTGCCGTGATACTGGTGTCCGGGGTAATGGTTTGGAATTGGAAATACCGGTCGGTGGAACCTGCCACTTTGGCTACCGTTTCTGTTCCCTTGACCAATGTACCGATCCTAAAATTGGCTGATGGAGAAGAGATCCCGATTTCCTCTCGAAACATGGAGATTATTCGTTCCTCCCGGAGGGTTGATATTCAATTGGCTGATTCGGGGAGATTGGAATACGTGGCAAAATCGGATTCGATGGTAGGGCAGGTGGAATACAATACTCTCGTTATTCCCCGGGGATGTGAGTTTAACCTCGTCTTGGCAGATGGGAGTCGGGTGTGGTTGAATGCGGGGAGTTCGTTGAAGTATCCTGAAACTTTTTCGAATGGTGAACGACGGGTTTATTTGGAAGGGGAGGCTTATTTCGAAGTGGAACATGATGGGAATGCCCCTTTTATCGTGAACACGAGGTCCATGGATTTGCGCGTACTTGGGACGAGTTTTAATATAAAGGCTTATGATGACGAAAGCGCGGTTATTACCACTCTCGTGTCCGGGAAAATCAGACAGGAATTCCCGGAAGTAGGTAAGGATGTCACGTTGACGCCCTCACGTCAATCGATATTCGACCGTGTTACCGGAAAGTTAGAAACGAAACAAACCGACGTACAAGCTGCCCTCGCTTGGAAAGAAGGTAAAATTATTGCGAATAACGAACGTTTGGAAGATATTTTCCGGCAATTATCCCGTTGGTATGATTTTAAGGTGGTATACACTCAGCCCTCACTGAAAGATGTCCGCTTTTATCTTCATTCTAACCGGTATGCGGAAGTACATACAATTCTGGAATATCTCCAAACAACGAAAGGGATTCATTTCACTTATGCTGAAAAAACAATTTACGTGAGTCAATAAAATAAGGAGATGCCCTCACATCCCCTTACCTGTTAGCCCCTCAGCTAACACTGTATTAATTTAATAATAAGCTAAACAAAGTTATGAGAAAAAAACGGAAATTTCAACAAACGTTGAGAAAAATGAAATTACTTGCGTTATTTATGCTTTTGGGTTTTTGTACCTGTCACGCTACCATTAGCGCTCAGGAGGCTCGTATCGACTTGAAAATGTCTGATGCGACGTTAAGTCAAGTGTTCAGAAATATAGAACAGTTGACAGAATATATGTTTATTTATAAATCCGAAGACGTGCAATCTATCCAGCATATCAATGTGGATGTACGTCAAACTATGGTGCGGGATGTTCTGGAGAAATGTTTGGAAAATACCGGGTTGTCATTTTTGTTTAAGGAGAACGTGATTATTATTCAAAAAAAGACTACCGATCAAGAGAAGAAAGAGAATCGGATTACGGGTAAGGTAACGGATGAAAAGAAGGAACCTTTACCGGGCGTGACCGTGATTATCAAAGGCACGAAGTTAGGCACCGTGACGGACGTGGACGGGAAGTATACCTTGGCGGTTCCGGTAGGAAATAATGCCCTGGTGTTTTCAATGATCGGGATGAAACAAAAAGAAGAGGTGATTGGAAAACGTACACAGATTGACGTGGTGATGGAGGAGGAGATAAGTGAGTTAGAGGATGTCGTGGTTACCGGGTACTATACGCAGGCGAAAAATAGTTTTACCGGGGCTGCCCGGACCATCACGGCAGAGGAGTTGCAGATGGGGGGAAATCAAAATATCCTGACGGCTTTGCAAAATGTTGATCCTTCTTTCATGAAAATAGATAATAATTTGGCTGGTTCGAACCCGAACGTGGTTCCTGAATTCCAGATCCGGGGAGCCGGGAGTATTTCCGGGATCGAGAGTGAATATGAGGGAAATCCGAACACGCCGGTATTTATCGTTGACGGGTTCGAAACTACGGCAGAGAAGGTGTATGACATGGACCCTTACCGGGTGGCTTCTATTACTTTACTGAAGGATGCGGCTGCCACGGCAATTTATGGATCGCGAGCCTCCAATGGAGTCGTGGTGATCACGACTAATGCCCCGGCAAACGGTAAGATGCAGGTGAGCTATAACATGGACGCCTCGTTTTATATTGCCGATCTGAGTGATTATAACGTGTGTAATGCGGTCGAGAAGTTAGAAATTGAAAAGTTAGCGGGGATGTATACGTCTACGATGGTGAATTACCAGCTCACGTTGAATAAGTGGTATAACGAGAAGTTGGCGAATATCGAGAGAGGATATGACACGTACTGGTTGGATAAGCCGTTGGATGCCGTAGCCGTGGCTAATAAACATTCATTGCGTTTAGATGGCGGTAATGATAATATCCGGTATGGTATCGATTTGGGATATAGCAACACGCCGGGGGTAATGAAAGAATCCGGGCGTCGTCGTTTGGCTTTGGGGATGGAGTTACAGTATATTTACAAAAATTTAACTTTCAGGAATAATTTGACTTATTCGAATGTAAAGGCGACAAATTCTCCTTACGGGTCGTTCAGTACTTATGCGAAACGTAATCCTTACGTGCGGTATAAGGATGACGACGGCAATTATATTTATAAGGTTGACAAGTATATCCCGATTGGCGGTGGCGGGTTAGGAAAGGATTACTACAATCCGTTGTATAATACGACATTAAATACGATTGATGAGGAAAAATATAATGACGTGACGAATAATTTTGGGATGGATTGGAGTATCACGGATGGGGTGCGATTGAAGGGGAGTTTTTCGTTTACCCACCAGAATACATATAAGGATAATTTTAAACCGGCCAAGCATACGGATTTTGCTGTTTACGGGGATGATGATTTTGACCGTCGGGGGTCTTATGTCGGGACTCGTGGGGAGAAGTATAGTTATGATGCCAGTTTGGTAATGACTTATTTCTACCAGTTGGACAAGCATGTGATAAATGCGAATTTAGGTTGGAATCTTCAAGAGAGCGTGACAAGGGAATTCACGGTAAAGACGGAAGGGTTCCCAAACGAGAATCTGGACTATATCAGTTTTGCGACGCAGTACGAGAAGGCTGGTTCGCCCTCCGGGGATGAGTACACTTCCCGTCTGGTGGGTTTTTTGGGGAATTTGAATTACAGTTACGATGAACGTTATTTGTTGGATCTTTCTTTTCGCGAGGATGCGTCTTCACGTTTCGGTTCTGACAAGCGATGGGCGCCGTTCTGGTCTGTTGGTTTAGGGTGGAATTTGCATAACGAGGGATTTTTAAAAAATGTGGCTTTCATCAACCGATTGAAGATACGAGGTTCATACGGTTTGACTGGTAGCCAGAATTACAATCCTTACCAAGCGATGACTACTTACAAGTATTTGACAGGTGAGCGTTATCACCATACGGTAGGAGCCGAGGTGATGGCTTTGGGAAATGAGAAACTGGGATGGCAGCGTACTTTGCAGCAAAACTATGGATTAGATCTCGATTTGTGGGATGAACGGATTAATTTTACAGGTAACTATTATATAAAATTATCCAAAGATGTATTGACTTCCGTGACCTTGCCACCTTCTTTGGGTTTTAGCTCGTATATGGATAATTTGGGGGAGGTAAAGAATTATGGGTATGAGTTGAGCCTGCGCGTGGCGTTGCTGAAGAATCCTTCTAAACAGTTGTACTGGAGCGTGAACGTGACGGCCTTGCATAATAAGAATAAATTGTTGAAAATTTCGAATGCTTTACGTGCGTATAATGACAATCAGGATGAAGACACGATGTCTGGGTCCAAGAGTAAAGAGTCGAATCGTCCTAAAGTACGTTATATTGAAGGTAAATCCATGAATTCCATTTGGGTGAATCAGTCATTAGGGGTTGACCCGGCTACCGGATACGAGTTGTTTCAAGCTGTAAACGGGGATATTGTGACAACTTGGAGTACGGATAATTACGTGATTGGCGGGTGTACAGATTCGGATATGGAAGGTACGTTCGGGACTAATTTGGCATGGAAAGGATTCCAGTTGAATGCGATTTTCCGTTACAATTATGGAGGACAGATTTACAACCAGACTTTAGTGGACAAGGTGCAGGATGCGGATTTGCGGGAGAATGTAGATCGGCGTGTATTTGAGGATCGTTGGCAAAAACCGGGAGACAAAGTGATGTTCACGAGACTTATCGGTGGTGCTACCGCTAACGTGACAAGTGTAACAAAGCCCACTTCTCGTTTTGTCGAGGATAATAATTGGTTGGAGTTGTCCACCTTGAACGTGTCGTATGAGTTTAAGATGCCTTGGATGAAAAAAATAGGGCTAAAGCGATTGAAAGCTTTGTTCTATATGAATGATGTATTCCGGGTTTCAACGGTGAAACAAGAGAGAGGTATCGATTACCCGTTTGCCCGTAATTTTAGTGTTGGCTTACAAGCCCGGTTTTAGTTGTTTACGAAATTAATAGGTCTGAATTATGAAATATAGAATAATAAAATATATTGGGTTGGCAGGTATCCTTCTGTCGGGAGGTTGCAGTGATTGGTTGAACGTGGATCCGAAGTCGCAGATAAAACAGGAAGCTTTGTTCGAGTCGGAGGCTGGTTTCCGGGATGCATTGACCGGTGTGTACACGGTTATGGCGCGAACGGGGATGTATGGCGGAAACGAGATGATGGGCTTTTTAGATATGGTCGGACAGGTGTACACGGAAGTGGCAATTAATTATGCGGATGCTCTTAAGTATGATTATGAGGCAACCAAGGTTGAAGAATGTATTGATTCAATCTGGAGGGGAAATTATAATGCGATAGCAAATTGTAATCATATTCTTGATAATATCGATGAAAAGAAAGGTATTTTCAGTAGCGGTGTGTACGAGACTGTGAAGGCCGAGGCCATGGCGTTGCGAGGATTCCTGCATTTCGATGTGTTGCGGGGATTTGCCCCATCGTATTTGCGGGGAGCGAATGAGGCCGCTATTCCTTACGTGGAAAAGGTGACTAATGAACCGGTAGCCCAGTTGACAGTAGCAGAGGTGATCGATAAGGTGATTAGTGACGTGGAGACAGCACGAAAATTGATCAAGGAAGTAGATCCGATCGGACCGTCATTTGATTCGTATACAGAGCAAGGCTACGAGACGGAGGATTATATTCAGGGTGACGGTTTCTGGTTGTATAGGAAGTCCCGTTTGAATTATTACGGAATGACGGCTTTATTGGCACGAGTATATCTATACAAAGGAGACAAGACAAAAGCTCTGGAATGTGCAAAAGAAGTTATTGATGCTGAAAAGTTCACTTTGTTGGAGGAATCACAATTGGTGAAGGACAGAACATGGGGAAGTTTGTGCAGTGAAAACGAGTACATCTCTTCCTTGTATGTATACAATATGGAAGAGGGACGGTCGGACGTGTTTTTCGGCGAAGAGAGTTCCGTGCAGTGTCATATTTCTGATACTCGTCGTGCCAGCGTGTTCGGAACTCCCGGCGTGGATATAGATTGGCGGAATCAGAATACGTTTTTTTTGAAAACCGGGGAAGCTAAAACATATATTGGAAAATACCGGGGCGTGAACAGGATTCCTTTATTGAAATTGTCGGAGATGTACTTGATTGCCGCAGAGGCTTCGGGTGATAAAAGTTATTTACAAACCTTGCGTGATCATCGGGGATACGTGAATTACCCGTTGGAGGAGAATTGTGATCTAGCTGCGGAAATCGAGGCCGAGTATCGGAAAGAGTTTATGGCGGAAGGGCAATTGTTCTATTATTATAAGCGACTTGATTATAAAACTTTACCTGATATGGGTATTGCGATGACCGGCAATTATGTGTTCCCGATGCCGGATGATGAAATGGAGTTTGGTGATATTAAATAAAGCGGAATTATGAAGAAGTTATATTATATTTTTTTGTTGTTGATAGCTTTTGGAAGTTGTAAGGATAATGCAGACTATCCTTTTACAGGGAAGGATGCCGTTTATTTCCAGTTGCAGACGGAAAGTTATTATTGGACAAAGACCTTGGACAGTATTGTTTATTCTTTTGCCGGTAAGGGAGTTGATCAAGATACATTGTGGGTGCGGGTGAATTTGGCCGGGGAGGTTGCGGCAGAAGGGCGTCCGGTGATTGTCGTGGTGGATGAGGAAAGGACGACTGCGAAAGTAGGTTTACACTATGAGGCTTTACAGGCAGAGTACGAGTTGCCCCGTGATTCGGTATACGTGAATATTCCCGTAGTTATTTATAATAAGGATGAGGCTTTGGAAAACAAACAGGTTGTCATTGCGCTTGCCTTGAAACCTTCGGAGGCACTGGAATTGGGAATTACCGAACGTTTAAGTTGCAGGCTGCTTGTTTCTAATATGTTGGGTAAACCGATTTACTGGGAGCAGACAATCAAGTATGATTTCGGTGATTATTCCCGGCGGAAACATGAGTTGTGTATGATTGAATTGAAACGGGATTTTCCGGTAGAAGCGAGCGAGTATTCCAATGAACGCACGATGTGGCAAGTGTATGGAGCCTATATGAGTAATTATTTCGAGGAAAATTACCCGATAAGGGATGAGAACAACGCTATTATAGAACCTTGGTGATTTATTGTGTAACTTAGTAAATGAAAAACATAAATGAAAAAAATATATTGTTTGTTAGGGTTTATTGTCTGTGCCTTTTATGCCTGTTTGGAGGATAAGGGAAATGATGTATACAGGGAATTAAACGATGTTACTATCGAAAGAATGAAGGACACAACAGTGGAGCAATTCACGCGTTTGCAGATTACACCGGAGATTACTGTAAGTGATGGAGATTTTAATCCGGAAAATTATACTTATTTGTGGCATATGTATATTACTTACGGTTCCAATAATCCCACGAAGTCAGATACCCTATCTTTCGAGAAGGATTTGGATGTGGAAATTACAAGTATACCGGAGGAATACTCGCTCGTTTTCGAGATGACGGATAAGAAAACGGGAATACAGTATGTTCCTGATCGGTTGACATACGTTACGGTGGTCAATTCCTATTCAAAAGGGATGATGGCATTGAGTAACGTGAACGGGGAGGCTAACGTGACTTTTGTGAATGTTGTCGGTTCGGTGGTGGAGGATGCCTACCAGAAAGTGAACGGGGAAGTAGCCGGCAAGAACCCGATCGGGGCTCGTTATATAACAAGCATGATTGCTGGAGCGGAAAAGATGGTGGTGATCATGACGGATGATGAACGAGGTGGTGTCGTGATAAAACCTTTGGATATGTCGTATGTGATGGATTTTAAAGATATGTTTTATTTTCAGCCGGAGATTGTCAAACCACAGTCTTTTGGTACGCATAGCATTACTTTTTATGAATATGTGAACAATAATGGACTTCTTTACCGGAGAGAAAATCGGGAAAACGGTTATCCGAAGTATGGGGTTGCCGTGAAAGGAGACTACGAGAAGATAGCCCCGTTTGATTTCTTTTTCTCTATGGTTAATTACAGGGCTTATTTTTATGATCAAGGAAAAGAGCGTTTTATTTCTATGAAATGTCCTTTGCAATATGATGAAATTATTACTTTACCGGATGATCTAACGGGAGAGTTTAATCCTAATAGTGTGGGAATGCAGATGGTGTGGGGAGGATTGTTCGGTAATGAGTATTCTATGAGTAGCGGACGGGCTGTTATGGTTGATGATGCGGGCGAACATTATATGCTTTCTTTTGAGGTGGGTAAAGATAAGGACGACAATCCTCAGTTTTCTCCGAAAAGGAAGAGACAGTTGTCTCATCCGGGTGGTAAAGAGGCACATACTTTTACGACTTCCCAGAAAGCTAATTTTCTGTATTATGGTTATGCCGGAAAGATTGCCTGTGTTAGTTTTGACACGGGAAATTTGTTGATGGAATATGAAGTGGGAGGAGGAAATGTTGATTACATTGAATGTGATCAGGTTGGAAATACCAACCAAATGTGGGTTGGTGTCAGTGATGGTTCGGGTGCAAAGAACTCGGGTTCTATCGTGGTGCTGGAGATGAGTACGGATGGTTCGTTAAAAGAAGTTGCCCGTTATAAAAATGTATGTGGGAAAGTGGTCGATTTCGAATATAAAAAATAACGATTAAAAAGATGAAAATTAGATTGATATTATGGGCCGCACTTTTGTGCGGTACCATCTTTCGTGCAAATGCTCAAGGTGTGGAATTTCGTGATCTGACTTTCCGGCAGGCGTTAGAACAAGCCCAAAAAGAGAGGAAAATGGTGTTTGTGGATTGCTATACTAGTTGGTGTAGCCCATGTAAAGATATGTTGAATAACGTGTTTACATTAGCTGAAGCAGGAGAATTTATGAATGAGGCATTTGTGTGTGTGAAATATGATATAGAGAAGGGAGAGGGGATTGAACTCCGGAAACGTTTTGAGATAAAGGCTGTCCCAACGTTTTTTATATTACGACCGGATGGCTCTGTGCAGCATAAATTGGGTGGGGGGAGTTCATGGGAGCGATTTCGAATGCGCGTGGAGAGAGGGTTGAATGAAAAGACTTCATTATTTTATTTGGAAGGACGTAATCAGTCCGGTAAATTGTCAACAAAGGAATATGCCGCATATGTAAATGCTTTGAGAGACGCTTCGCGTGATAAAGATATTGAAGTCTTTTGTCGGGAAACGTTTCGCAAATTGAATGATAAAACAAAATGTCGCAAGGAGAACTGGTATCTTTTTGAACAGGCGATGCAACCGGATGATGAACGATTTGTTTATTTGGTGAGTAATAAATCGGATTTTGATAAAAATATAGGAAGTACGGTTGTGGATGAGCGAATTTGTTCCGTGTATTCGGATGCATTGACACGATTACATCATGATCGGGGAGATGAGTGGGTTGAAATGTATGGATTGATAAAAACTCAATCGGGAAAGATTGAGTTTGATGGAAAGGATAAGATTAGTTGCCTGTTGGAGTATATTGTTGCTTTGAAAACCCGGGATGTAGAGAACGTGTTGCAATGTTTGGAGAAGAATAAGGAAAATTTACCGACTTATGTCGAGTTTGATATGCTCGGTGGCTTAAATTTTATCATGAATCTTGGTGATAACAGTCAAGTTGAGCGTTATATTCAATTAGGAAGAGAGGCGGAGGATAAGGCTGAAACTCCACAATTGAAAGAGATTATAAAAAGAGTTTTCGATAAATTGCAAGGAGAGTTGACAGATCGTACTACTTATGTCGAATTGAAAGGAAAGGTGACGAAGGATAAAATGGAGAATGTAAATCTGTATGAGGTGGTGGATGGTAAGGAACGTTTGGTGGCAACAACTCATATTAGTGAAGATGGGCATTATGGTTTTTCTTTTCAACCTGCATATCAGGGATTTTATACCGTGGGAGGAGAGAAAATTTTAGATCGTGTACGTCTGTATCTGGAGCCGGGTGATCGGGCTGAGGTGAACATCTTAGAAGATACGCTGATGATAACTGACCGTAATACTCCAGAAAATCTTTTACTGGCTCGTTGGGAATCAATGATGATACCTGTGAGGAAAAGGTTGGATGATATGAAATATGTTTTATTCGATTACAGGGATTTTTATCCTTATTTCGTGGCTTTTTTACCACAGGCGGAGAAGTTTAAGGATGAAATCTCTTTCCGGGATGCGGCTTTCGCGGCTTTAGTTAGGCAAACGGTTGATTATGATTTGGATTATGCTGCGTTTAGAATATTGAATGCTTTAAAAGCGACGAAAGAAGTTTATATGCGTGATGGCAGACCGACACATATTCCAAGTCGTCCGACACCGGCAGATTATCCGGAATATTATAAGACAATCGTGAAAAAAGGAAAGTTGTCGGATGCTTCGATATTAAGGCAACCTTATGGCTATGATTATTTACAACGTTATACGACTTTTGCTTGTGGTGGAGAAAAAGAACGGATTGCTTTGGAGAATCGTTTGGAATGGTTGTCAAGCGATCCGTTGAAAGCTGAAATGATTCTTTGGGAGATGGAAAAGTGTAGGAAGTATGAAGATTATATCGAACTTTTGGATACTTACGGGAACTATTTGACAACAGCCAATCATCAACAACGAGTTGATGATGTTTCGGCTAAATTATACAAGGGTACTGCCGGAAAATTAGCATCTGATTTTACCTACCCGGATCGGGATGGAAAACTGGTTTCCTTGTCGGATTTTCGAGGAAAAGTAGTTGTCGTGGATGTTTGGGCTACATGGTGTGGGCCTTGTCGGGCAGAAATCCCACATTTGCTTAAACTAGAAAAGGAGATGAGGGGAAAAGACGTGGTCTTTATCGGAGTATCTGTCGACGAACAGAAAGACTATAAAAAATGGTTGGAGGCATTGGAACAGGAAGGATTGGAAGGTATTCAGCTATTTGCTAATGGTAAGAACAAGCAAGGTAGGGATAAAATAATGAATGATTATAAAATTAAAGGGATACCTCGGTTTATGGTATTTAACAAAAAAGGAAAGGTCGTTACGATTAATTCGCCCCGTCCCTCAAGTCCGGAACTGAAGAGCTTGTTGCAAAAGTTGTTGAAATAAAAAGAACTCCAAGGACAAGGAAATAATAAAATATATTAAAAACCCCGTAATGGAAGTTGCGGGGTTTTTCGTACCTTTGAAACTCGAATATTTTCAAAGAAAAGGGATATGAATAGATTGAAAGAGCATAAGGGGATAAGTCTGTTGCTTCGATATAAAAAAGAGATGCTCCGTCGTATGGATTGTCTGTTGGATTTGGATTATCATTACATGGTTTTACGCAGGGATTATGGGAATCGTTTCGTGATCACGGAGTTCTTGCAGAAGGCGTTGTCTATCGTGGTGGTTTCTTTCAATCGTTTTATCAAGGATGCGTGTACGATTTCGGCGTCAGCACTCACGTTTTATTCGATCCTGTCGTTTATCCCGCTGATGGCGCTGGCTTTCGCTTTGGCTGCCGGGTTTGGTGCCCGCGAGGCTTTGGAGAAGGAGTTTATGTTGCAATTGGGCGATAACCAAGAGTTTGCCGGGCAGTTGCTGGGGTATGTCACGAAAGCGATTGATCATGCCAAGGGCGGGGTGATCACGGGTGTCGGTATCGTGATTTTGCTTTGGTCGGTGATCAAGGTGTTGAATAGTACTGAAATGACGATGAATCGTATCTGGGGGGTGCGAAAGGGAAGGAGTTTACGGCGGATGTTCACGGATTATTTCTCAATTATCTTTATCGCCCCGATTCTGATGATTCTCGTGAGTAGCTTGAATTTGTTCATGACAAGTTCCGGGTGGCAGGAGAATTTTCCGTTGATCAGTTCCTTTCTCCAAATTGTGATCAAGTTGCTGCCTTATATGCTGGTGTGGATGCTGTTTATCTTCCTCTATATGTTCATGCCGGCGACCCCGGTGAAGTTCAAGCACGCTTTCGTGGCGGCGATGATTGCCGGGACGGTTTACCAGATCATTCAATGGTTTTACATCCGTTTCCAGATCGGCATGAGTTCTTACAGTGCCATATACGGTACGCTGGCCGCCTTGCCGTTGTTATTGGTGTGGTTGCAGTTGAGCTGGAGTGTCGTGTTGTGGGGGACGGAATTGTGCTATATTTTCCGGAACAGGCATTTCATGTATAAAAACGAGTTGTTCGGGGATACGGCTTGGATGGAGACGTTGGAATGTGCATTGAAAATCATGAGGTTCGTGGCTCGGGTGTACGTGAACGGAGGGGGTGGTCCGAGTTTGGGGATGATTAACAAGGAATTGAAGATTAATACCGGGAAATTACGTATCGTGTTGCAAGAACTGGTGGATTTACATATTCTGGTAGAGGCGAAGGAAGAGGACGATTATTTCTATTACCCGGCCTCGGATTTGCACACGATGTCGGTGGGAGATATTATCATTCGTTTTTCCCGGGTGGATGAAAGCCGGGATGAAGTCTGGAAAAAACAATTCAAGGAAACTGTGTTGTCCGGTTTTGCCGGTGATCGGTTGATTGAGGATTCTGAGGTTCAGCAATAACGGGAATGTATTCATCTTAAAGTCTCGTTTTTTCTTGTATATCCGGTAAAACTTTTATATATTGTCGGGCAAATTGAAATGAAGTATGAGGAAAAGAATCGATTTAGAGTACATTTTCTCATCGTCGGTAACAATATTGTTCTCCCGTCTAAGTTCTGCTCCCGGTTTGGCGGAGTGGTTTTCCGATGATGTGAAACATGATGGAAATATCTTCACGTTTGTGTGGGATGGTATTGGTGAAGAAGCGGAGTTAGTGGATATGAAGAAAAATTCTTACGTGCGCTTCAAGTGGCTGGATGCGGACGATGAGGAAGAATTTTTTGAATTTTCGCTCCACGTAGAGCCTTTGACGGAGGAGGTCGCTTTGATCATCACGGATTTTGTGGATGCTGATGAAGAGGGGGATGCCATTGAATTATGGAATAAACAGGTCGAAATGTTACATCGCACGGTTGGTGGATAAAGTTTTTTTCTATCTTTGTGAATTCGTTTATCACGAGTAAAGTAGAAAAATAAGAAAACCAATATAAGGTGCTAAAGATGAAGAAACTCCACCTGTTTATGCTTAAAAGCTTTGTCGGTCCTTTCGTGGCCACCTTTTTTATCAGTATGTTCGTTTTGATCATGCAGTTCTTGTGGCGATATATTGATGATCTGGTGGGAAAAGGATTGGAAGGTCATGTTATTTCAGAATTACTTTTTTACGTGTCATTGACACTCGTGCCGATGGGTTTACCATTGGCCGTGTTGTTGGCCTCCATCATGACATTTGGTAGTTTAGGGGAGAATTACGAGTTAACGGCGTTGAAAGCGGCAGGTATTTCCCTGTACCGGATTATGAAACCGTTGATCGTGCTGATCGTTATTTTCACGATTGCGGCATTCTTTTTTTCCAACAATGTTCTTCCTTACGCTAACTTGAAGGCGAGTAGCTTATTGTACGATATAAAACGACAGAAACCGGAATTATCCTTGAAGGAGGGAGTGTTTATCAATGATATAGAGGGGTATAGTATTAAGGTGGATAAGATCGACAAGAAGTCGGGTATGATGTACAATATGTTGATTTACAATCATACGGATAGAAAGGGTAATTATGAGATGACAATTGCAGATTCCGGTATCATGGAGGCAGACCCGACGGGGCGTTTCATGGAGGTGGAATTGTATCACGGTTACACGTACACGGACGAGGGGTTGAAGTCGAATAATAATAAAACCTATCCTTTCCGGCGAGTGCAGTTTGACAAACAGTATTTTGTTATCCCCTTAGGCGATAAGGATTTGCAGCGTACGGATGAAGACTTGTTCAAGAATAGCTACGGGATGTTAAATATTGCCCAGCTGGATAGTACGGTTTCGGCCTTGTCCCTACGATTAGATAGCCGGAAACAAAGAAAAGCGCATGATATGCTCCGGGAGAATTACGTGAGGAAACAGGAGAGAAACCCCAAGCGGGATAGTGTGATTCGTGAAGAGACGAGAGGGGTTGTCAGGAATCTGGATAGTCTTTACCAGACTTTTGACGTGGAGGAACGGAAAAACACGATTGACCAGGCCGTGCAGCTTGCCCGGGGGGCTCAAACGAGTCACATGAATGATTTATCTATCAATAAACGGGACGAAGAGGCCGTTCGTAAATATAATATCGAATGGCACAGAAAGTTTACTTTGTCATTTGCCTGTTTTATTTTCTTCTTTATCGGGGCCCCGCTGGGGGGGATTATCCGTAAAGGAGGATTAGGGGCTCCGGTGGTGGTTTCGATCTTCCTGTTTATCGTGTATTATATTATCTGGATGATGGGGGAACGAGCGGCCCGGGAAGGGGTGTTGGAGCCTTGGCAGGGAATGTGGATTTCTTCCGTGGTTCTGTTACCGTTGGGGGCAGTGTTGACTTACACGGCCATGACAGATTCGGCTGTCATGAGTAGTGAATCGTATACTAATTTCATCAAGAAGATCATCGGTTTCTTTAAAAAGAAAGATAAAAATGCGTGAATTGAGAATCGTGTACATGGGAACACCGGATTTTGCGGTGTATCCGTTACAGAAGTTGCTGGAGGCCGGACACAAGGTCGTGGCTGTCGTGACCAATCCGGATAAACCGGCGGGAAGGGGACAAAAGATTCAAGAGTCTCCCGTGAAGAAGTTTGCCGTGGAGAAGGGGATTCCCGTGTTGCAGCCGGAGCGTTTTCGGGATGAACGGTTTTTGGAGGAGTTGAGGGGTTTTCAAGCGGATTTGCAGCTCGTGGTGGCATTCAAGATGTTGCCGGAGGTGGTTTGGAATATGCCTCGGTTGGGAACGGTAAATTTACACGCGTCACTGTTGCCGGATTACCGGGGTGCGGCCCCGATCAACTGGGCGGTGATGAACGGGGAGACTTGTAGCGGGGTGACGACTTTTCTTTTAAAACACGAGATTGATACCGGGAATTTGATTTTTCAGGAGCGGGTGGAGATCGGACCGAACATGACAGCCGGAGAGTTGCACGATCAATTGATGTACACGGGTGCCGATTTGTTGGTGAAAACGGTGGAGGCTATGGCTGCCGGAGATTACCCGTTGCAGGATCAGGTCGGGTTGTTGGCCGGGCGTGAACCGAAACACGCACCTAAAATATTCAAGGAGAATATGAAGGTGGATTGGTCACTAGGTTTGGACGCTATTTTTAATCATATACGAGGACTTTCACCTTTTCCGACGGCGTGGACCGAATTCCGAAACAAGAAGAACGGGGAGGTCGTGTCGTTGAAGATTTTCGAGACGGAGCGAATCGTGAAAGATCATGGGAAAGACGTTGGTTTATCAACGGATAATAAAACTTACCTGGACGTGTTGGTAGAGGGGGGAGTCATTCGGATAAAAGAGTTACAGTTGTCCGGGAAAAAGCGAATGAAGACAGAAGAGTTCCTGCGGGGATTTCATATAGAGGATTACTCTTTGTAATCAATTTACTATGCGTGTCGGGCGAGAAACTATGCGAAGACTGATCCTAAGGTTAGGGATCGGGGGGAGTGTGTTGCTTGCCTTGGTAATTGGGTGGTGGTATTTTCTACCAACCCCGTTGTTTACTGTGCCTTATTCCACGGTGATTTTGGATAAGGAGGGGGAGATTATGGGTATGACGGTGGCGAGTGACGGGCAGTACCGGGTGTCGGGCAGGGGGTGCCTTTCCATGAAGTATATGGCCGCCTTACTATGTTTCGAGGATAAGCGGTTTTTGACACACTCCGGGGTGGACCCGCTGGCGGTGGGACGGGCGTTGTGGTTGAACGTGCGGAGGGGTTCGGTGGTGAGTGGCGGGAGTACGTTGACGATGCAGGTAATTCGGCTGTCACGTGACAACCCGCCCCGAACGATTCCGGAGAAGATATTGGAAATGTTGCTGGCGATTCGTTTGGAACAGAGTTACACGAAATGGGAGATTCTGAATATGTACGTGGATCACGCCCCTTTTGGTGGGAATATCGTGGGAATACAGGCGGCTTCGTTGAAATATTTTAATCGTCAGCCGGATGAACTGAGCTGGGCTGAGGCGGCATTACTTGCCGTGTTGCCCAATGCCCCGGCTTTGATGTACCCGGGAAAGAATATGCCCGGTCTGAAAGGAAAGCGAGATGCTCTGTTGCGTGAACTTTATGAACAGGGATATTTTGAGCAAGGGGATTTAGAAATGGCGATGGCGGAACCTTTACCGGAACAGGTGTATAGTCCGGAGTGTATCGCACCTCATTTGCTGGCAAGAGCTTACGGGCAGCGTCGGGGGAAGATCAGCCAGACGTTTATTGATTCCCGGTTGCAGGAACAGGTGAACGGGATTGTGAGGCGGCATATTGACGTGTTGAAACACAATCATATCTATAATGCTGCCGTGTTGGTAGCGCATATCCCGACCGGACAGGTACGGGCTTACGTGGGAAACGGGCCTAAGGTGCGTGATGATGGGGGAAATCAAGTGGATATTATCACGTCGAACCGTAGTTCGGGGAGTATTTTGAAACCGGCGTTGTACGCGCTGATGCAGCAATCCGGGTATATCTTGCCGGGGACGATCGTGTCGGACGTGCCGTCCCGTTTCGGGGGATATGTTCCCTCGAATTTTAACAAGGATTTCCAAGGTATTGTCCCTGCCGACAAGGCGTTGTCAATGTCTTTGAATATTCCTTTCGTGCGCTTGTTGCGGGAGTATGGGGTGGAGCATTTCTATGATGATTTGAAAAAGATGGGGATCACGACGTTAAATCGGAAGGCGGAGAATTACGGGTTAAGTTTGATTTTGGGAGGAGCCGAGTGTAAGTTGTGGGATTTGTGTAATATGTACGGGGGGATGGCTTCCATTTTGAGGCACTATAACGAGTGTGACGGGACGAGTTTTAACCACGAGTTTCGACGTTTACGACTTTGGGCAGGTGAACAGGTGGATAGTGTCGAGGTGCAGAATAACGTGGTCAATGCCGCGGCGGTATGGCTTACACTCAAGGCTTTGCAGGACGTGGAACGGCCGGATTTGGAGTCGGGATGGAAGAATTTTGCCTCTTCGATGAATCTTTCTTGGAAGACGGGAACGAGTTTCGGTTTCCGGGATGCTTGGGCGGTGGGGGTGAATCCGGAGTACGTGATTGGCGTGTGGGTTGGAAATGCGGATGGCGAGGGACGTCCCGGGCTGATCGGGGTACGGGCCGCGGCACCGATTTTGTTTGAGGTGGCCTCTTTGGTGAGGACAGATGCTCGTTTCTATATGCCGAAGGAGGAGTTGTCTGCGGTTGCCGTTTGTCGTAAGAGTGGGTATCGGGCATCTTCAATATGCCCGGAAATAGATACCGTTTATATTGCCCGTGCCGGGGAGAAAACAGAGGTTTGTCCTTACCATCGATTGGTGAATCTTGATCGGACGGGTAAATTCCGGGTGGATTCGGAATGTGAGTCCGTGTCACGCATGAGGATTGAACCTTGGTTCGTGCTGTCTCCCGTACAGGAGTGGTATTATGCCCGCACACATTCGGATTACAAGAAATTACCACCTTATCGTGCCGATTGCCAGCGGGGGCAGGATGACGTGATGGAAATGATTTACCCGCAGCGGGGATTGCGGGTGTTTATTCCCAAAGATTTAGGGGGAGTGGTGCGTGGTGTTGTGTTTGAAATGGCTCATCGGGAGCCTTCCACGTTGGTGTACTGGCATATCGACGATCAATTTCTGGGAACTACCCGTTATCATCACCAATTAGAGGTGAACGTGGCCCCCGGACGACATACGCTTTATCTCGTGGATGCGAAGGGGAATTCACTACGGCAGAGTTTTGTTGTCGTGGATGGGGAAAAGGATTATAAATGAATTGGAACTTATATATGAGTTTACAGTAAACTAACTCCCTCCCCCCTTCGGGGTACTCCCTCTATAAACAGAGGGAGAGTTGAAATACTCCCTTTCTTCGGGAAGAGTCACCAGCTCCTCCTCTGTTTATAGAGGAGGTGGCACGAAGTGACGGAGGAGTTTGAATATGAAAACAAGCATTATCTTAATGGGCTGTAAAGTAGTATGTGATTACCAACGAATTAATGTTTGTCGGGTTTTAGAAAATCATTTTTGCTGATCTTGGTGCGATGTTTTTCTTTGTCCCCGGATTTTACGATGATGGTTACCGAATCTTTCCATTGTTGAAGGTTTACAAGTGATGAAATATCACATGATACGGTTCCGTGGTCGGTTAGAGTTTTTGACCAATCATCGGGAATATTCGGATTATAGTAAAGTTGCAATTTCAGTGAATCTTGGGTTTGTTCTTGGGGATCATATACGATATTGATTTTACCTTGAATTTTCTCTCCGGTTACCGAGTTTACCGTGGAGAAACCTGCATGTAGATCAAAATAACCATGATACCCGTAACCTACACCTAAGAATGATGGTAATTGACAATGCTCGGCTATGTTTGTATTATTGGCTTCCTCTTTGCTAATCGGGTGAATTATCTCGTATTTTGACCACGTGACGACATGGGCATTGTTGATAAACTTTTCACCGTTTGCGGAGGTTTCCCAGTCTTCCTCGTTATAATAAAAGCCGAAATAGCCTCTTTCCGCATCAGCGAGATTTTGATCGTATGAGATTACCAGTCCCCCGCCATCCAGATAGCAATGGAAACCGTTTGTCGTGTCCCCGATAATCGTGGCAACACACATGAAACCTCTTGAGCCGTCATCTTTGTTGTCATTGCAACTAGAGCTTATTACTAGACATATCAATAAGGTAATGGTAGTCAACAAATTTGTATTCATACATACTTGATTATAATACAGCAAATATAGTAAAATTTTAGTACGTCATTCCAAAATGCCAGAGAGGAAGGATGTTCATGTACCCGAATTCAATATCATCTTTTACAACAAAGCTGTTTTCAATATTTTGAATTTGTTTTTGCTTTTTGTTCTTTCCCCCGACTTCAAACGTGATGTCATTGATCAGGAAGTCGGATGCGGGGGATGCAATAACATCAGCAATGACTCTGGTTTGATTAAAAAAGAATGTTTCTCGAATATTGCCGATATTCGAATTCTCGTGTGCCAGATTGTAAATTAAATTCGTGTTATCCAAGTAAATTTTGTTTACTTTTCCTAATCCTCGAACACCGCCGGTGGCATCACGTAGTTGTGAAATAAGTCCGGCTTCTTCAATGTACAGGCAATAATCGGCTATATTATTACGACTGGCTCCCAACATTTCCGCGATGCTACTTAGGTTGGGTTTAAATGGGACGCTTTTCGCTATGATCGCTAATAATTGTTTTAGTTTTCGGCCCGTGGATACATTCATATCCGCGTACAGGGGAATGTCGGATTCCAGCGTTTGGTTGATGATCTGTCGTAAACGCTGATCGTATGTGTCTTCTAGGGCAAATGGGTAGTAACCTCGTTTCAGGTAATCCTGAAAAAGGGGCAGGGGATGTATTGATTCCGGAATTTCCACCTTGTGGGTGATGATGTCCTGTAAATCGTAGATGTCGGTCGAGATTTGATGGAATAGTTGTAAGTATTCTCGGAAAGAAAGTCCCTGCATTTGGTACATGATGGCTCTTCGACTCAGATCGGAAACTCCTTTATTGATGTCTAGTATCGAGGATCCGGTGAATATGATTTTTAATTCCGGGTGGTAATCATAGATTAGTTTTAATTCTTTCGACCAGTTTTTATATTTATGAATTTCATCGATAAATAGGTGTTTACCGCCTACTTTCGTGTATGAATCAGCCAAATCCAAGAGTTTATGGTCTGCAAAGTAGAAATCTTCTGCCGTGACGTACAATGCCGTGTTCGGATTCAAGTTCTCTTTAATGTATTGGAGTATTAGGGTGGTTTTGCCGACACCTCTTGGTCCGGTTAGACCGATCATTCGGCTGTTCCAATTTATTTTGGAATAAATGTATCGGTGGAAGTCGGTCTTTGTTTCTTGAAGTAGCTTGTTAAAATGTTCCAATAATTTTTCCATATCACGTTCCTTTTTCACAAAGATAATAAAAAATGCACTGTAAGAGTGCATTTTCATCTGAATTTTGCACTGTGAGAGTGCATTTTCTTTTTTTGATCTCAACGGGACAGTCCAAAAAGTCTATTTTATTTCAAAAAACTCCTCCGTCACTTCGTGCCACCTCCTCTATAAACAGAGGAGGAGCTGGTGACTATTCCCGAATATAGAGAGTATTTCAGCTCTCCCTCTGTTTATAGAGGGAGTACGGCGAAGCCGGGAGGGAGTTTGAAAAATGACTTTTTGGACAGCCTCAGCTGATTACCAATCGATTTTCCCTTTTGAATACTCCTATTATTTCCTGTTCACGTCTCTAGAACTAGCTTGAGCGGTAGGCATAATCTGAATATCGTTCAAACAGATGTGAGCCGGACGGGTTACGGCAAACACGATCGTGTCGGCGATGTCTTCTCCCGTGAGGGGGGTAACCCCCTTGTACACGTTGTCTGCGGCTTGTTGGTCACCTTTGTAGCGCACTACGGAGAATTCGGTTTCAACCATTCCCGGAGCGATGTTGGTTACCTTGATGTTGTGTTTCAACATATCGATGCGCATGGCTTTGGAAAGGGCGTCCACGGCGTGTTTGGTGGCACAATACACGTTCCCGCCGGGGTAAACTTCCTTACCTGCCACGGAGGCGATGTTGACGATATGTCCTTTTTCATTTTTGATCATCAAGGGGACTACTTCGTGGGTGATGTAAAGAAGGCCTTTCACGTTGGTGTCGATCATGCGTTCCCAATCATCCAGAATCCCGTCTTGGATAGGAGAAGTTCCCACGGCAAGACCTGCATTATTGACTAAAATATCTATATTTTGCCATTCTGCCGGTAGGTTGCTGATTGCGTTGTGAACTTCCTGTTGGTTACGAACATCGAATTGAAGAGCTAGTACTTTGATGCCTTTTGCCTTTAATTCGTCTTCCAGTGCGGTCAGACGATCGCCCCGGCGTCCGGTGATAATGAGGTTATACCCGATTTCGGCCAATTTGGTCGCTGTTGCCTTTCCGATACCGGAAGTGGCTCCTGTGATTAACGCTATCTTGTTCATAGTAATTATTGTTTAAATCTGTCGTGCGAAGGTATGATTTTTTTCTTATTTTCGCACGAAATAATAGTTGCAAGTTACAGGTTACAAGTTGCAGGTTAATTACCGAACAAATAATTTTGAACTTGTAACTTGTAACCTGTAACGTGGCGAAGCCACCATATTTATGTATAAAGAAATAGAATTGAGGATTACGCCGGAAGAGGCACATGATCGAGAGATTGTTAATGAACTGTTGGCAAGGATGTTGCACGTGGGGCAGGAGAGGATCGTGCATGTGGAGATTTTGCGAAAATCAATAGATGCCCGTCAGCGTAGGGTTGTTATTCAACTGAAAGTTGGTGTTCATCTGGATCGGGTGGAACAGAAGGAACGGGTATTTACTCCCCAATACCGGGATGTTTCGTCTGCCGGGACGGTTGTCGTGGTGGGTGCCGGACCGGCCGGTTTGTTCGCGGCTTTACGCTTGATCGAGTTGGGGAAAAGACCGATAGTTTTGGAGAGAGGGAAATGCGTGGAAGAGCGGAAACAGGATCTGAATCGTTTGTACAAAACCGGGGTGGCGAATGAAGATTCGAATTACGGTTTCGGGGAAGGAGGGGCCGGGACGTTCTCGGATGGTAAATTGTTTACCCGCTCGAAGAAGCGGGGAAACGTGGATCGTATTTTGGAAATCCTGGTCTATCATGGGGCGAATCCTAATATATTGATTGATGCTCACCCACATATCGGCACGGATAAATTGCCTCAGGTGATTGTGAATATGCGTAAGACGATCGAGAAATATGGTGGGGAAGTACGTTTTAATAGTCGGGTGAGGGATATTATTATAGAGCAGAATCGGGTGAAAGGAGTTGTGACAGGTGATGAGGAGATTCGGGCAGAACACGTTATTCTTGCCACGGGACATTCGGCCCGTGACGTGTACCGGATGTTACAGGCCCGATCCGTGTTGATGCTGCCGAAGGATTTTGCCGTGGGGCTTCGACTGGAACATCCCCAAGAGTTAATTGACCGGATTCAGTACCATAACCCGCAAGGGCGGGGAAATTTTCTACCTGCTGCCGAGTATAGTTTCGTGACGAATGTGGATGGGCGAGGGGTATACTCATTCTGTATGTGTCCCGGAGGGGTGGTCGTTCCGGCTTGCACGGGACCCGAACAACAAGTGGTGAATGGTATGTCTGCATCCGGTAGAAACACGGTATGGGCAAATTCGGCCATGGTAACCTCGATTGGGGAGAGTGAATTGACTGGAATGAGGTACAAGGGGTTATTTGCCGGGTTGGAATTTCAAGAGGATTTAGAGCGGGCGTCTTGGGAACAGGGAGGGAAGAACTTGTATGCTCCGGCTCAACGATTAACTCATTTTCTGAGAGGACATTTAAGTGAAAATTTACCAAAAAGTTCTTATAAACCGGGAATACGGGCAACCTCTTTTCAGGAATGGTTACCCGAAGTCGTTTACCAGCGTCTTTGTGCCGGATTGGAGCAGTTCGGGAAAAAGGCCCGGGGGTTTATCACGGAGGATGCCCTTCTGTTGGGTGTGGAGAGCCGAACCTCTTCTCCATTGAGGATTCCAAGAGAAACAGAAAAGATGATGCATCCGGAAATTGTCGGGTTATATCCCTGTGGAGAAGGAGCCGGATATGCCGGGGGAATTGTCTCGGCCGCGATGGATGGAGAAGGCTGTGCAGAGGCTATTTGTTAAGAAACAAGAAGGGGAGGGACTGGTTATAACCGAATGTGTTAAAGTGACTTCGTTTTTTTGGTAAAAAATTTGCATTCATCAAGAAAATATCTACATTTGCGAATGTATAAAGAATTTATTAGTTCTAATCCTAAAACTGTCTATTATGAATAAAGCTCAATTAATTGACGCGATTGCTGAAAAAGCTGGTTTGACAAAAGCAGATTCTAAAAAAGCATTAGAGGCTTTTGTAGCTACGATCGGAGAATCTTTGAAAAAAGATGAAAAAGTAGCATTGGTTGGTTTCGGATCTTTCTCTGTATCTGAAAGAAGTGCAAGAGCAGGTAGAAATCCGCAAACCGGGAAAACAATCCAAATTCCGGCTAAGAAGGTGGTGAGATTTAAAGCTGGTGCTGAATTAGAAGGCCAACTATAATTACCATTTAAGAGATTTAAAAGGGGGTGTTTTGAGACACCCTTTTTTTGTTCATCATCAAATTGATTTGGTGATGAACAAGTTGCAAGTTACAGGTTGTGAAAACCGGAGCGAAATGAACTTGTAACCTGCAACTTGTGAACTTGTAACTTTTAACGTGACGAAGTCACCTTAAAATAGCATTATGCATACTGTAAGAGAGCAGGTTGAGTATCTGAGTGAGTTTGTGACGGATTATAAGAATGATTTGTTTCGTCGGTTAATCGCGGAACGAACGAGTTATGTCACGATGGTACTTGAGGATTTTTACCAGCAACATAATTGTAGCGCCGTGTTGCGTTCGTGCGATTGTTTCGGGATTCAGAACGTTCATGTGATTGAAAATATGAATTCTTTCACCGATAATTCTGAGATTTCGATGGGAGCTGCCGACTGGTTGACCGTTCATCGGCATCGGAAGAGAGAGAATAACACGGTGGAGACGATCGAGATGTTGAAATCGCAGGGGTACCGGATCGTGGCAACAACCCCGCATGAACGAGATACTTTTATTGATGATATTGACCTTGACAAGGGAAAGATGGCTTTTTTCATGGGAACGGAGCTGACGGGATTGTCGGATGACGTGTTGTCGAGGGCCGACGAGTTCGTGAAAGTACCCATGTATGGTTTTACGGAGAGTTATAACGTGAGTGTGTGTGCCGCTTTACTGATGTATAGCGTGGTACAGCGTTTGCGACAAACAGATATAGACTGGCATTTACCGGAGGAGGAACGTTACGAAGTGTTATTTGCTTGGTACAAGCGTTCGATCAAGGCTTCGGCTCAGATATTGGAAAGGTTTAATCATAACGAGTGAGAGATGTATTATTTGAAATGTAAACATTGTAATCACCTGAACGAGGTGAAGTCCGAGTACTTGGTGGTATGTGGTTTGTGTAACCGGAAACTGGAGGATAATTACAAGGATTGGAAAGTGAAACACCCGGAGAAGTCATTCGAGGATTTCCAGCGAGAGGTTTGTTTGACTGAAGAACAGGTGAAGAAGGGAAATATGATGAAACCGACCGGGAAGAAAGGGAATAAGAAAGGTTTGATTGCCGGGTGCGTCGGGGGAGTACTGGTCATATTGATGGTAGCGCTTGTTATAAACGGGATGAAGAATAGTTATGACGAGTTGTATGGAGATGATGATACCCCGGTGTTGGAGCAGCAATGGTACACGGGAACATACGCGGGAGGGGTGTCCCTTGCCACGCCCAAGGCGATGAAGCCCGTGGGGAACGTGATGAATAAGTTGCCGGAAGAGGTTCGTCCTTTGGTGAAAGAGATGCAGACGTTTAATTATAATGGCAACGGTCTGGAATTTATGTATTTATATACCGAGTACACGCCTGAAGTTGGGCAGGTTGATTTGGAGGGGGCT
This sequence comes from Butyricimonas sp. RTP31003st1_G1_RTP31003_210430, assembly GCF_040920905.1. NCBI lineage: Bacteria > Pseudomonadati > Bacteroidota > Bacteroidia > Bacteroidales > Odoribacteraceae > Butyricimonas > Butyricimonas sp. RTP31003st1_G1_RTP31003_210430. The sequence goes on from NZ_JBCOSQ010000007.1 coordinate 51,773, forward strand.
GTAAACGGGGGATTGAATCAGTTGAAAAGTCAGCCGGGTGTGTTCGATCTGAAAAATGATATTGCTTACGTGGAGGAGGGTGATTTGAGTGGGGTCGTTATGCAGGGAACATACGTGCAGAGAGGGACGGAATATGAATTTAAAATTACTTTATACACGACCGGATTGAAACTTTATCAATTTATTTCGAGTAATAAGAAAGGAGATGACACGGCCAGAGGTGTTGTGCGTCGAATATATGATTCGTTGAAAATCAGCGGACATGGAACATCAGAAACAGGAGGTGCAGAATGAAAGAACAAGTGTATTTATTGGAACAGTTTGATGATATAAAAATATTGCGTTACGATGTCCCCGCTTTTGAGGGATTGTCCTTGCGGGAAAAGTTATTTGTTTTTTACTTGAGCCGGGCGGCTTTGGCCGGGAGAGATATTCTCTGGGATCAGAATAATAAATACAATCTTCGGGTCCGGGCGGCATTGGAAAGTATTCTTCGGGCATATCAAGGAAACCGGGAGACGGAAGAGTTTCAGGCTTTTTTGGTGTACGCTAAAAAAGTGTTTTTTGCTAACGGGGTACATCATCATTACTCGATGGAAAAGTTTACCCCTTCGTTTACTCCCGAATATTTTAAGTCACTTCTTCGGGAAGTGGGAGCGGAACAGTTGTACGAGGAAGTGGAACGTGTTATTTTTGATCCGAAATATATGGCAAAGCGGGTGGTACTGGACGAGGGGAAGGATCTGGTGCAGGCGTCTGCCAATCATTATTACGAGGGGGTGACACAAGAAGAAGTGGAGAAATTCTACGGGGAGAAGAAAAAAGAGGATGCGTTGCTTTCTTGGGGATTAAATTCTACGCTGGTACGTGATGAAAAAGGCCAGTTGCGAGAACAGGTTTGGTTTGCCGGGGGAAAATACGGGAAAGAGATTCGTCGTATCGTGGAATATTTGAAGAAAGCCGCGGAATATGCTTCTAACGAGCATCAGAAAGAGGTGATCGAGTTATTGATCCAGTATTACGAGACGGGTGATTTATCCTTGTTTGACCGCTACTCTATTGAATGGGTGAAGGAGGTGGCAGCCCCGATAGATTTTATCAACGGTTTTATTGAAGTGTATGGAGATCCGTTAGCATACAAGGCCAGTTGGGAATCCGTGGTTCAGATTATGGACGAAGAGGCCTGCAAGCGTACACGTAAATTGGCGGATAATGCCATGTGGTTTGAACGGAATGCACCGATTGATGAGCGTTTCAAGAAGAGTGAGGTGGTAGGTATTACGGCGAGAGTGGTACAGGCTGCCATGCTGGGAGGGGATTGCCATCCGGCAACTCCGATCGGGATTAATTTGCCGAATGCCGAATGGATTCGGGAACGTTATGGCAGTAAGTCGGTAACACTGGATAATATCACGTACGCGTACGACCGGGCTTCACTGAATTCCGGGGTACTGGACGAGTTTGCCTATTCGGACGAGGAGAAGGAATTGGTGAGAACGTACGGGTATGTCGGGGGAAACGTGCATACCGATTTGCATGAATGTCTGGGACACGGTTCCGGAAAGATGCTACCGGGCGTGGGACAGGAGGCGTTGAAAAATTATTATTCCACGATAGAAGAGGCCCGTGCGGACTTGTTCGCGTTGTATTACGTGATGGACCCGAAACTGGTGGAGTTGGGGGTAATTCCCTCGTTGGAGGTGGCAAAGAGCGAGTATTGCAATTATATCCGCAACGGTTTGGTGGTTCAGTTGACCCGGGTGAAGTTCGGAAATAATTTGGAAGAGTCGCACATGCGTAATCGCCAGCTAATAGCCTCTTGGGTTTACGAAAAAGGCAAAGCGGATAACGTGATCGAGCGGGTAAGTCGGGATGGAAAGACGTATTTCACGATCCGGGATTACGAGGCTTTGCGGAAACTGTTCGGGAGATTATTGGCCGAGGTGCAACGGGTGAAATCGGAAGGTGATTTCGAGGGGGCTAGAAATTTGATCGAGAATTACGGGGTACGGATTGATCCCGTGTTGCATCAGGAAGTGCTGGAACGTTATCAAAAACTGAACGTGGCTCCATATGCCGGGTTTGTTAATCCGAAATATAGATTGGTGGAGGAAGAAGGAAAAGTGGTTGATGTGAAAATAGAATACCCGACAGATTTTCTGGCACAGATGCTGGAATACGGGGATAATAAATAATAATGATGTTTATGTTGCAAATAACACTGGCCGCGATAACCCTGCCGTTGACGGACCCGGTTTTGAAGTTCCTGTTGATTTTGGTAATTATCTTGGCGGCTCCTTTATTGTTGAATAAGTTGAGGATTCCCCATTTGTTGGGATTGATTATTGCCGGGGCAATTATCGGGCCGAATGGTTTTAACTTGGTGTTGCGGGATAGTAGTATTATTCTTTCGGGAACAGCCGGGCTTTTGTATATCATGTTCTTGGCGGGGCTGGAGATTGATCTGGGGGATTTTAAAAAGAATAAATGGAAGAGTTTGACCTTCGGGATGTACACTTTTTTGGTGCCGATGGCCTTGGGAACGCTTGTCGGGCTTTACGTGTTGAATTTCTCCATGTTGACTTCTATATTGCTGGCGAGTATGTTTGCCTCCCATACATTGATTGCTTACCCGATTATCAGTAAACTGGGGATCACGAAGGATAAGGCCGTGGGAATTACCGTGGGAGGGACGATGATCACGGATACTTTGGCGCTGTTGGTGTTGACGGTGATCGTGGAGATGGCCGTGGGGGATGTGGATGATTGGTTTTGGTACAGGCTGGGGGCGGCAATTATCCTCTTTTTTGCTTTCGTGATGATCGTGTTCCCGATCGTGGGACGTTGGTTTTTCAAACGGTGTGAGGATAACGTGTCACAATATATATTCGTGCTGGTCATGGTTTTCTTGGGGGCTTACTTGGCGGAATTGGCCGGACTGGAGTCTATTATCGGGGCTTTCCTCGCGGGGATGGCGTTGAACCGTCTGATTCCTTCGACTTCTCCTTTGATGAACCGGGTGGAGTTCGTGGGGAACGCGATCTTTATTCCTTTCTTTTTGATAGGGGTGGGAATGTTGATCGACTACCGGGCGTTCTTTACCAATTGGGACACGATTAAAGTGGGGGCGGTGATGATCGTGGTGGCTACCGTGGCTAAATTCGTGGCGGCTTGGCTCACGCAGAAGACGTTCCGGATGTCGGTGGACCAGCGGCGGGTGATTTTCGGATTGAGTAATGCACAGGCAGCGGCAACTTTGGCAGCCGTGATGGTGGGGTATAACGTGATTCTGGGAGAGACCCCGGCGGGAGAACCGATTCGTCTGTTGAACGAGAGCGTGTTGAACGGTACGATTTTGATGATTCTGGTCACTTGCACGATGGCATCTTTCTCCGCGCAGAAAGGGGCGCATAATATCGCGATGAATGACGTGTCGGAAGAGAAAGAGGGAAGCGGGGAACATCAGGAACGCATCCTGATTCCGGTGTCCTACGAGAAGAACGTGACCGAGCTGGTGAATTTGAGTACGGCAATCAAGTCGAAGAAGAATAAGAACGGGCTTTTTGCCTTGAATGTGATTAATAATCAGGCATCGGACGATAAAGCCTTCAAGCAATCCAAGAAGGTGTTGAATATGGCCGTCACGACGGCTTCGGCCACGGATAACGTGTTACAGGATTTGTTGCGGTACGATCTGAACGTGGCGAATGCTATTATCAGCGTGATTAAAGAGCAGGGTATTACGGATTTGGTTTTGGGATTACATCAGGGAAAAGGTGTCGTGTCCTCCTTCTTGGGGAATATGACCGAGGCGATTCTGGGGCAGAGTAACGTGACTACATTAATTTATCGCCCCATACAACCTATTGCCACGGTGAAACGTCATCTGGTGGTGGTTCCGGCCCGGGCGGAAAAAGAGGTCGGATTCCCGATGTGGGTGAATAAGGTATGGAATATTATCCATAATTCGGGTGCGAAGGCCGTGTTCTACGCATCAGAAGACACGATGGTGTACTTGAAGGAGATGTATAAAAAAAGGCCGATCGAGGCAGAATTTTCGTCCTTTGATGATTGGGATGATTTCTTGATCATGTCCCGGGAAATAAAGAGTGACGATACGTTGTGGGTGGTGATGAGTCGTCGGGAGCGGCTGTCTTATCATGCAAATATGAGTAGGATTCCCAATTATTTGAACAAGTATTTCCAATCCAATAGTTTCGTGTTGGTTTACCCGATACAGGCGGGAGAGACGAATAATCGGTATTTGGTATAGTTGAAAAGTAAAATTTAACACGCAGTCCACTCCCTATAATTGGGGAGTGGACTGCGTGTTTTTACCCGATTTTGAGGATGTGGGTTTTCAGGATGTATTTGTAATTTTGAAAGCTTGAAATATCATAAATAATTCTATAAACTAATGAATAAACTTGGTGTTGAATCAATTATTTCCAATATTTGCGGTAAAAATAAGGATATGAATTCACATCTATTTTCCGCGGATATGAAACTGGCGGACGTCATTCATGCCGATTATTCACTGTTGTTACTGTTACATCGGTTTGGAATAAATCTGGGATTCGGGGATAAAACAGTCCGGGAATGTTGCGAGGCGAATCATGTTTCGTGTACGTTATTCCTGATGATTTGTAACGTGTACAGCAACGAGCAATACTTGCCGACGGAGAAAGAGATCGAGGGAATAGGGGGGAACGTGGACCAGTTGATTGCTTACTTGAAAAATTCTCATTCTTATTACTTGGAAAATCGGATGCTTTCTATACAGGAGCAGTTAAAAGAGATTTCTGAAGGGTGCGAACAACAACATCAGCAAATATTGAATCTTTTTTTCAATGAATACAAGAATGAGGTGATTCGTCATTTTGATTACGAGGAAGTGACGGTCTTCCCTTATATCTCGAATATGGTGAAGGGCGCTCGTCCGGGAGATTACGAGATCGGGGTGTTCCGGGAAAATCATAGTAATATTGATGATAAACTGAATGACTTGAAGAATATCATCATGAAATATTTGCCGGGAGATACTTTATCGGATATGCGTATCCGGGTGTTATTCGGGATCTTTGCCTTGGAAGAGGATTTGAGTAAACATTCTTTGATTGAGGATAAAATACTTATTCCTTTAGTAATGAAATTAGAGCAACGGTATGCAAAACAATAATAAAAGTTACAAGATTGTTATTATTGAGCCGTCAATGATTATTTCAACCGGACTGAGGAAGTTGATCGAAATGAGGAATGAGTTTGAGGTGGTAGCGGTTATTGCCGATTGTTTTCATTGTCTGGAGAGGATTAATCATTTGAATCCGGATATTATCATCATTAACCCCTCGGCCGTGGAGCTGAAAAAACGGCAGCATCTGGAAGAGTTGTTTGAAGGGGTGAAGGATACGGCTTTCGTGGCGTTAGTTTACCAGTATATCGATCCTGAGATTCTGAAACAATATCACACGACGATTGATATTGCCGATGATGGTGATAAGATTGCCCAGAAGTTACTACATTCAATCGATGCGTTAAGTGCCCCGGCTGATTTGCTTGATAAGAATGAACTCTCCGAACGAGAGAAAGAGATTTTGATTTCCCTTGCGAAAGGGAAGATTAACAAGGAGATTGCGGATTTGCATCATATATCGGTACACACCGTGATTACTCACCGGAAAAATATCATCCGGAAAACCGGGATAAAGTCTGTTTCCGGGCTTACGGTGTACGCTATTCTGAACAATCTCATCGATATTAATGAGGTGGAGTGATATTTTGATTGAAATATCCCCATTATAAGGGATTGCGGGAAAGGGTGGAATTGTTGATCTTTGTAATGTTAATAATAATATGATTTTTTTCTTTTCAACGTAAGCCATTGAAAGAATTTTGCCAAAAAAGACTGTTTAGCTATAAAAGTTATTCAGTCTTTTTTTATTTGGGGAGTCCCCGTGCGTCCTCTTGGGATTTTGGGGGTATGAAAACTGCATACCCGTGGTTGAAGGAATATTCTAGGCTTGCTAAATCTAAAATAATTTAAAATATGGTTATTAAATGATCATCAAATTCTTATCATATTGTTAGCCGCTCCCATTCCGCTCCCATTCCTCCCCTATTCCGCTCCTATCAAAATAATGAAATATTGTAGAGTTATAGGGTATGTTAACATTCGGATAGATCTATAATAGTAACTTGATCACGTGAATATAGCTCTATCCGGTAGAAACTTTACCCGACGGTTGATTTTACGAGGATAAAACCTCGCTTTCCCTTGCGGTTTGCATGGGCGAGAGCAGATGGTCACCTTTGTTAGTTCTCCATCAATTTCGAGCCTTTATAAGCGATGGCGTACAGGATGAACGTGAGTAGAATCAATCCGGCGATAAACCATTGCCAACCGAAGTGGTCGAGAACGACCCCGGTGGCTGATCCCCAAACACTGGACCCCATGTAATAGAACAGGAGGTAGATGGAGATGGTGACCGAACGTTTTTGGAGGTTGTAGTCACTGACGATTCGGTTACAGATCACGTGTACCACGAAGAAATTAAACGTGAAAATGGCCAGTCCGAGCGTGACGATCCAGAAGTTGTTAATGTATAGCAAAAGCAATCCTGCCACGGAAAGGGCGATGATTGTTTTCAGTATTTTGAAGTGGTTGTACAATGCTGTTAATTTTGCCGTGGCGATCGAGCCGAATACCCCGAACAGGTACATGAAATAGATATAGTGAATCAAGTACGGGGAGAAGTTAAACGGTTCTTTTACCAGATAAAAACCGAGGTAGTTGTACAAGCTCACGAATATCCCTAACATGAGGGAGCCGATCAGATAGAAGGGGATCAGTTTCACGGAGACGATCAAGTGAAGGTTGGAAACGATCAATGATTTGAAATTCTCCCGTTTGGGCTTGAAATTGACAGAACGGGGACTGAATATCAGGAATGATATGGCGAATAAGGCACATAGTACACCTATGGAGACGGAGGCGATGCGCCACGAGAATTCACTACTGAGGTAGGAAGAAATTACTCGTCCACCCATTCCCCCCAGGGCGTTTCCGGCAATGTAGAGTCCGGTAATTTTTCCTTTATTCCGGGGTTGAACTTCTTCAGATATGTAAGCCAGTGACACGGAAGTGGCTCCCGATAGCAAGAATCCTTTCAGGGCGCTTAACGCGACCAACAAGAAGAAGGAGGGTGAATAAGAGCAGATCACCGAAAAGACGGCCGACGATAATAGCGCTGCGCTAATCAGTTTCTTCCTTGGAATCGAGTCTGCCACGAACATTGCCGTGAACAGTCCTACTACCATTCCCAGCGTGGAGAATGATATGGCCAGACTACTGTAGCTGGCTGATAATCCAAACTCTTGGGCCAGATCGGGCAAGAGAGGTTGGAAATAGTATAACTGGGCAAAACAAGAGAACCCGGACAAGAAGACACAAATGGAGATCTTGCGGTCCTTGGTCATATTCTCCGGTGTGATAATTACTTGACTTGTATTCATGACTTTTCTTTATCCGGTGCAAAAGTACGTATTCTATGAGCAGGTTATTCTTTCGCGGAGAAGTTTTTCATCGGAAACTTTCTTTTACTTTTTCTCGTTAGAATGAGTATCAGAAAACAAAATTGTTAAACAGATAAATTTGAGAAAGATTATGAGAGGAAGGATTTTAATGGTGACGCTATGGATGGCATCATTGTTTGTTTTTGCCGCTTGTCATGATGATGACGACGATGATGATAAGGGGTACACCCCGGGAAAGAGTGTCGTGGCCGCTTTTGAGGTGAAGTTCCCGAATGCAGGGGCCGTGAGCTGGGAGAAAAAAGGAGAGTATGAAAAGGCGGAATTTCATCAGAACGGGCAGGAAGTGGATGCTTGGTTTGATGCATCCGGAAAATGGATGATGACGGAGACGGACATTCTGTTTGCCAATCTCCCTACGGAGGTGAAGACGGGTTTCAACGAGAGCATGTATAGCGCTTGGCAAGTGGAAGATGCCGACGTACTGGAGCGGTTGAATATGCCCACGGTTTACCGCTTGGAGATCGAGAAGGGAAACGAGGAGATGTTGATTTATTTCAACGAGAAGGGGGAACTGGTAAAGGAGGTAAATGAAGAGGCTTCTACTTTACCGACGGCCGTGAGTAGTTTCATTACCCAGCAGTACCCGAAGGCCTTGGTTGTTACGGTTGACCGTTGGCAGGATGGTATGTTGGAAGTCGGTATTCTGGATGGTAGCTTGGTAAAAGAAGTTTTGTTTGACCGGAATAACGGTTGGATGAAGACTTCTTGGCCGGTGTTGAAGGCCGATGTACCTCAGGTGGTGCTTGACGTGTTGAAGGGCGAGGCGTATAACAGTTTTTCCATTGCCAGCGTGCAATACATAGAATACGCTTCCGGTAGTGATGTTTACCATTTTGTTTTGCAGAAAGAGCATTCGATGGATATAAGTGTAGAAATAGATCCTCAAGGGAATTTGGTTTTAGATTGATACTATATGATTAATGGGAAAAACGGGGCCTGAAAAGGTTCCGTTTTTTGTTTTATTTTAAAATTTAGAATGAAATCATATATTATTGTAATATAATTGTTTATTTTGTGGAATCAATCTATGTGAATGAATCGATCAGAAGAAATATTGGCCGCATTGAAAAAAGGAGAAAAGAGCGCGTTTCAGGCTTTTTTCTCGGAGTATTATGAGGTGCTGGTCTTGTTTGCCACGGGGATATTGAAAGACGTGGATGCTGCCGAGGACGTGGTGCAGGATTGTTTCGTGAATGTTTGGGAGAATCGCCATTTTGAAAAGCTCTCGGACGGGTTGGATCGTTATATGTTTCATCTGGTAAAGAACGCCGCGTTAAATGATCTTCGAGGGACTCAACGTCGGGAGTTACGACATGAAAAGGTCATGGCGGAAATGGCCTCTGAGAATGAAAACAGGGGAGAAGGTGAGCTACATGAAATGGAAATTCTGTATGCAGCTATTAATCAGCTGCCCCTTGAACGTCGTCGGGTTTTTATGATGATTTGTGCCGAAGGTATGAAGTATCAAGATGTTGCGGATACGTTGGGTGTCAGTATTAATACCGTGCGAACGCAAATGGGACGCTCTATGAAATTTCTTCGGGAAAAATTGAAAGATCAGGTGTTCTCTTCTTTGCTTTGTTTCTGGTTGAAGGTGAAGAAACAATTTAAAACAATTCGATAGGGTTTATTTTTAGAAAATCAGCATACGGAATCCCGCTTGTGCCTACGAGTAATACCTTCATTTGCAATCGGGCTAATTCCCAAACCTACTTGTCTGGGCCTAATATAACTTGAATAAATTTTCTTGATTCATTAATTCTTTTCTTAATGATTTGTAAATGAGTTCTTTCAAACATAGGTGACTAATTTACTCAATACTCTGAGTAAATCAAATAATAGGATTGATATTTTTTATAAAAAAATCACTTTTCCTGTCACATGATTTTGAATCTGCGGTGTTTTATGGGAAATATTGCAGATCATGGAAGATGAGATTTATGAAATTATAGCCAAAGTGGTCGCCGGGGAGACGCTATCGGACGAAGAGCGACAAGATTTGAAGGTTTGGAGGGAGGAACACGAGAGGGAGTATCAGTTGTTGGTCCGGTTGGAAGAACCCGTGCGATTTATTCGGGAACGAGGGGGAATTGTTCGGGAAGTCGCCTATAAACGGGTAACAAGGCGGCTTGAACGGGGTAAAGAAATGAAGATCAGACGGTACGTGTATATTTCTGCGGTTGCGGGAGTGTTGCTGGTGATAGGAATTGCCTTGACGTGGTGGGGACTACCGTTTGGAGAGAAGGGGACGATGGAGCAGCCGTTCAGACCGGGGAACGGGCAGGTGATGCTTACATTGAAACATGGGGAAGTGGTTCCGTTGAAAAGGGATGTGAAGGAAGTGATCGTGGCTGATACCGTGTTGCGTGTTACTAACGAGGGGAATACTCTCGTGTATTCCGTGATGCAAGGTGAGGTGCAGGAAGATACTTACAACGTGTTGACGGTTCCGGTCGGTGGGGAATTTCGGGTTATTCTATCTGATGGAACAATGGTGTTTTTGAATTCCGGTTCGGAGTTACGTTACCCGGAAGTTTTTCGTGACGGGCAGAGGGAAGTCTTTTTAAAGGGAGAGGCTTGGTTTGAAGTGGCGAAAGATAGCGTGCGTCCTTTTCGGGTACATGCGGGAGAAATGGACGTTCGGGTACTGGGAACGTCTTTTAACGTGAAAGCGTACGAGCGGATGGAATCGATAGCCACAACGCTCGTGACAGGGAGTGTTGAAATCACGTGTAATGATGAATCATACCGGATTGTTCCGGGTGAGCAATTCGAATACCGTAAAGGGCTAAAATTGGCAAGTGTTAGGGAAGTCGATACCGAGTTATACACTTCGTGGAAAGACGGGTACTATAAATTCAGGCAAGCCCCGTTGGAAGAGATTATGACAACTCTTTCCGTGTGGTATGGTTTGGAGGTCTTTTACCAGAATGAGGAGGCGAAGCGGCTGGAGTTTACGGGAAAAGTGAAACGGTACGAGGATGTCGGGAATTTACTTCGAAAATTTGAACAGACGGAGAACGTGGTATTTAATCGAAAAGGAAATAACGTTATTATTCAGTTGAAATAAAAAGCTGTTCACGATGGACGGGAACAGCTCTTAAAAGTAAAGCATGAGGGTAAGTCTGGTGGTACATGCAAACCCTGTATGCTATGTGTAACTTTCAAAGTATAAAAGTATGAAAAAAAATCGAATCGGCACAAGATCCGATGGTTGGATTTTTGTCCGAAAATGCGTGTTGATGATGAAATTTGTATTTATTTTTATGATGTGTTGTCTTTTTCAGATTCAGGCAGCGGTGTATTCTCAGCAGGCGAAAGTGTCTGTGGAGTTTCGGAACGTGTCGTTGGAAAAGGTGTTTCAAGAGTTGGAACGACAATCTAATTGTAGTTTCCTTTACAATCACCGGGTGGTGGAAGCCCGGGGTAGGGTGAGTATTCAAGTTGTTGATAAAGAGTTAAGTCAGGTTCTTGACGAGTTGTTGACAAAATTGGGACTGGGATTTACTTTCGATGATAATCTGGTGATTATAAAAGAACGTACTTCGATGTGGGGGAAAGATTCTGTTCAAAAAGGATTGCGGATCGTGGGGAGAGTCGTTGACGAGAAAAAACAGGCCATGCCCGGCGTGACGGTGAAATTGACGGGAACGACTTTGGGAACGGCAACGGATTCCAAGGGAATTTTCAGTATGATGTTACCTTTGGCGAAGGGGGCGTTAGAATTCTCTTTCGTGGGATATAAGACGCAGAGCTTGACTTTTTCGGCAACCATGCGAGATACGATTCGGATCGTGATGCAAGAAGATATACAGGCTTTGGATGAGGCGGTTGTGGTGGCATACGGAACGACAACCCGTCGGGAGGCAACCGGGGCTATCTCGGTGATTAAAGCGGATGAATTGAGGGGAATTCCGTCGGGGAGTATTGCCAGCCTGTTGCAGGGACGGGTCGCGGGAATGGACGTGACGAACATTACCGGGGCGCCCGGGGGAGGTGGAACGATTATTACTATCCGGGGATATAATTCTTTGGACGTGGAACAGAAGAGTCGCCAGTTTTCGAATCCCTTGTGGGTGGTTGACGGGGTGCCATTGAATTCGTTTACTTCACCGATTACGGGTACGAACCTGTTGGCCGAGATTAATCCCGATATGATTGAATCCGTGCAGGTTTTGAAGGATGCCTCGGCAGCCTCTATTTATGGATCTCGTGCCGCAAACGGCGTGATTATCGTGACAACGAAAAAAGGACGAGCGAATCAAAAGGCTACTTTTTCAGTAAATGTTTCCCAAACGTGGAGCGTGTTACCCAAGTTACCGACGCTGATGGTCGGAAGGGCTGAACGATGGTGGCGGATAAAGGCATTGCGGAATATGCCTAAAGCTTATCTGGATTGGGAAAACAGGCAATATAAATATCCGAGTTCTATATCCGAGATGGAAAAGAATCGATTGTCTTTTTTGGATTGGTTTTATCCCAAAAGTGATGTACAACCGGTAGACGGGATTATTCTTCAGGATAGTTTGAATGCGTTTTATAATCATGCTACGAATTTCTTTCCGATGTACTTTGAAACGGGAAAAGTGACGAACGCGAATATACAGACATACGGGGGATCGGACAGAATAAATTATGGTATCGGTTTGGGATATTATAATGAGGCAGGCGTGTTGAAAGGAACTGGATTTAATCGTATTGATTTGACTACCAATCTGAATGTAATCCCGGCGAATCGTTTAAACGTGGATTTGCGTTTCTATCTTTCATTGACGAATCGTAAAAGAAGTTCCGAGAATCAAATGGAGGGCTTTCAAACCAGCGCGAGCGTGGATGTTATTCCCGGTGATCCTTTTGAATTGACAACCCTACTTCCCGGTAAAGGGAGCGTGGTGTGGGATGAGGTGTTGAAATCTCTTCAGGGGATAAAGGAAAAAAATCGATCTGTGAGGGGAAGGGCCAACATAAAGATCGGGTATGATGTGTTGGATGGCTTGAACGTATCGACCTCTCTTGCTGCGGATTATTCGATTCATAGGCGGCATTATTTCTCTCCGTCTTACCTGGATACGGATGGGTATTCCATGAGTATAGGAGAGACCGGAATTAACGTGATGGCTTTGAGCGAAACCATGTTAACCTACACGAAGACGATTAAAGAAGATCACACGTTTAATTTACTTGCCGGTTTTTCCTACCAATATGATCAAGAGGAATATAATGGTGGAAGTGGCCGGAATTCTCCCAGTGATAAGATCCAGTATGTACCAAGTGGCTTCCCGACGTTGGCGGAAAAAGAAATTTACGATTATAAGGAGGTAATTCCCTTACAGGCATACGAATCAGACATGAAAGAAAAATCCTTACTATCCTGGTTTGCCCGTTTGGAGTATGATTATCAGAAAAAGTATTTCATTTCAGCAAGTTTTCGTCGAGATGGAAGTTCAACCTTCGGGGCGAAAAATCGCTGGGGAACCTTTCCTTCCATTGCCGGGGGATGGAATTTCAGCGAGGAGAGTTTTATCAAGGATAATTTGGAATGGTTGAGTTTTGGAAAGATCAGGGCCAGTTGGGGACGTTCCGGGATGCATTTCGAGGAATGTTACCTGGCATTGGGATCATTATATTCCGGGCAGCCGTTTATGGGAGAGAGTACATTGTCGTGGGGAAACGGATTGTATAACGAGGAGTTATCGTGGGAGAAAACAGATCAGTATGATTTCGGGTTGGATATGGATATGTTCAATTATCGCTTGGGTTTGACGTTAGATTATTACTATCGCTATTCAAGTGATAAATTATGGCAGATTGAATTGCCGGGGGATTATAACGGTTTTGCTTATCAATGGAGAAATGCAGCGGCGGTATCTAACGAGGGGATTGAATTGTTGATCCGGTACGAGATATTCCGGAAGGATAATTTGTACTGGAAAATTTCAGTGAACGGGGCCAAGAATTGGAATCGATTTGAGAAGTCATATACAGGGGAGGATATTCCCCGAATTGGTATTATCGGAAAGGCATTAAATGGAATATACACTTTGGCTACGGATGGCTTTGTGAACAAACAGGAAGAATTGCCTGTTACTTACAATAATGCGGGAATCAGTTCTTATTTGAATAATGGAGATAAAAGTACATTTTATAAGCCGGGAGATTATAAATTTATAGATGTAAATGGGGATGGAATTATCAGTGAAGAAGATCGGATTTACCAAGGGAGTGCCTTACCTGTCGTGACGGGAGGTATCGTGAACGAGGTACGTTGGAAGAATTTCGATCTGAATATGTCGGTTACCTTCCAAATCGGCCGACATATCGTGAATACACTGGCAAATTCCTCTCTAAAGACAAGTTATCCGAATAATATTTTACACCCATTTTTGCTGAATATGAATAAACAGCATTTCTGGCAGCAACCGGGAGATACGGGTGCAAGGTATACACAATGGCAAACCGATCAAGGGGTAGGGAATTATAATACTACAGATCGGGATGTGGAAAAGGTGAATTGGTTAAAGTTAAAAACATTGTCTATCGGGTATACGTTGCCGGCATCTTTAATGAAATCTTGTAAATTGGAACAGGTACGTTTCTTCGTGAGTGGGGAGAATCTTTTGTCTTGGCACAATTATTCCGGTCTCGATCCTGAAATCGTGGATGTGCGTACGGGATTCGATACGGGGAAAAATTATCCCTTGGCACGTAAGTTTACATTGGGTTTAACGGTTAAATTTTAAGCAGATGAGATATTTTATTATTTTAATAACAAGTATTTGGTTTCTTGTCGGGTGCGAGGATCTCTTGGATATGGAACCCAAAAATTCCTTGACTTACGGGAATAGCATGACGGAGAAAGAGTTGGAGGCATCTGTTCGGGGGGCGCAAGCGATTATCAGGACTTATATGATGATGCACTATAATAATGGTTCAAATTACGTGAATGGTAGTTACGCTGATGAAGTAGAATATACCCTTTCTTTGAGACGGAATCTGGACCCGCAAGTAATTCCGGGTGGAGATTGGGGACAACACTATAACGTGATTTCCGTGGCTAACCGGACGATATATTTAGCGAAACATAGTGATCTTGATCAAGATCGGAAGAATTTGTATCTTGGTCAAGGGTATTTTTTGAAGGCTTTTATTTATTATGACTTATTGAAAGAATGGGGCGAGTGCGTGTTGATTAAAGATGAGGTCGAACCCAAGCCAGTGGCTAAATCCCCGTGGACGGAAATTGCAGATTATGCGATAGAAGTGGCACAGGAGGCCGTGGACGCTTTACCTGATTTCTCGGAAATAAAGGATTCCAAAGGACAATATGCTAGTTATAAGTCAACTCCTTGTAAGGGAGCAGCGAATGCTTTGTTGGCTCATTTATGCGCGTGGAAAGCCGGGGGAAAGTATTTTGCCCGGGAAGACCAAAGAAATTATGACGAACGGGAACTTTGGCTAAGAGCGGAACGGGCTTGTTCGTGGGTAATCGATTCATCTGTTTATCAATTGGCCTTGTCCCCGGAAGAGGTTTGCACGGAGGTCATGGTTGGGGGTAGTAAAGAGAGTATTTTTGAATCGGTGTATAAGGATCAGTGGATAGAATTGGGAAGTATGTGGCAAATGTTGAAATTTAATCCTGCAAGAGAGTACGAGAATTGGCCGATTAATAATCTTGCCACGCCTTCGGATAATGAATGGAATACTTTTAATATTAAAACAACGACTGTACGGGAGATGTTCCCGGATGGTGATTTGCGTAAAGACGCTTATTTTTATAAGTTTGAGGAAATGGCCCATCCGGATAGCGTGGAAATAACTCATGGCTTTGCTTATCCCTATAAATGGAGATATGGTTACTATCAAGATGATGGATGGATGAAATTTTTGAGTAATATTAATCAAAACAAAATCTGGTGGCGTTTAGCTGATATTATCCTATTACGAGCAGAATGTCGAGCCCGTTTGGGAGGGGAATATATTGCCGGAGCGATGGAGGATTTGAACACGATTCGTCGCCGGGCAAATGCTAAACTCTATTCTTCTTCAGAATATGGCGGGGATTTACGTTATGCAATTTTTAAGGAACGGGAGAAAGAGTTGTTGATGGAGGGATACCGCTATTATGACGTGATCCGGAATGGATACGTGCGGACGGAGTTGGAAGAGGGTTTCCGAAAAGCCTCCGATCAGGATTTTATAGACGGGTGTTTCTTTAATGCAATTGGAAATGGTGCATTTAATAAAAATACGTTGATGCGTCAGAATTCATACTGGTTGCGGTATATGTAATTTAGAATTTTAAAATTTAGAATGATGAGAACTATAATATTGATACTGTGTTGTGTGGGGATATTGAGTGCTTGCACGCAACAGGATGTGATTAATTCGGGAGTATCGTCACCTTACCATGATTGTAACATGATGGATTATATGCGTGGAGATACCTATAATTGGGAATTGACGGTACAAATGATTGAACATGCCGGGTTGACGGATTTGTTCGAGGGAAAAGTGGACTCGATGCCGGTGATCACATTTTGGGGAATACCTTCTTATTCCATACAACGTTTTATTTTTGATTCACACGAGAATGAAGATTTGACGAAGGTGTACACGAAGGTTTCGGATATTCCGAAATCGCTTTGTAGGGAATTCCTGTTGAAGCACGTTACGAAAGGAAAGATTTTAAAGGAGGACATTGCTTATAAAAATAAAGAATTCGAGATCAATGAATCGGGGCAGGACGGGGGAACTTGGATTACCTGTTTGGCGGGGAATCGTTTTATCGCTTACCGGGAGGGTAGCGATTACGCCGGGGTACCGGATGCCGGAGAAGTCAGTTTGAAATGCTGGTCGCTTTCATGGGGAAAGATTCCCATGTCTTCACCGGATATTCAACCGACGAATGGCGTGGTACACGCATTGAATTACTCGTATCGATTAGGACATATTTAATTGGATGGTTATGAGAAATATAATATGGATATTGTTTGTGGCGGTCTTGGTTTCTTGTCAGGATGTGACCATTGGGTTCTTAAATGTTGAGAAGGCCGGTTATGAAATTGATTCATTGGAGGTAAAGGCTGTTTTGGATAATGCTGTCCCGGAAATTATCCCTAACCCGGAATACGAGCGGTATGTTGATATGGGATTTGATCCTGAAAGGTGTATTGAAATGGGAATTTATCCCACGCTTGAAATAGGAGGAGGCGAGGATTATACACGGGATAAATATAACATCCCATGGACGAGTACCCCGATTGAAGGAGTGGACGGAACGGCACCGATTTATGTTTCGATTAAAAGCGTGGCGAGTAATGATGGAGATGTCGGGAAATTGAAAGCCGTGTTGACCGTGAAAGGGGATGGTATGTTGAATGTGCCTTGTCATCATGATATTCCCGTGGGACGTTATGTGATTTCACTTACGTTTTCGAACGAGGGGTACTCTAAAGACGTGGATAATTGTTTCACGATTATCGTAAAGTAGTGTGTTTTTAATTTTGACGTGGTAGATTTGAAAGTCGGGTTAGCATAATATGCGGCCCGACTTTTGTTGTTTTCTTTGTTGGAATACGGGATTTATCTTCGTGTTGGCTTGGTTGTTCTGTGAGATTGACGGTTGAAAAATTTATTTGAGGGGGACGGAACAAGATATTATTAAACTACGTATGTTTGCGTAGTTTTAATATACAAAAACAAAAAATGATAAAGGAGAGATTCCAAGGAATCTAGCAATTATGAAAACAGGTGTAAGCGATTTGCCCCGATCGATGAATCAGGGAAATGAGTTCTTAATGTTACGGGAAAAAAAGCACAGGGTTAGGATTGAAGGTGAGGGATTCGTGGTGCGTGAATGGCGTTTTTCGGATTGTGATTCTTTAGCCGAAAATGCCAATAATGAGAAGATTTGGAATAATGTTATGGATCACTTTCCGCATCCATACACGAAACAAGATGCTTTTGATTATATCAGTATGGTTCATGCCATGCCTGCTCCCCCGATGCGATTCGCGATCGAGGTGGATGGGAAAGCAGTAGGAAGTATCGGGTTTGGTTCAGAAGGTGACATTGAACGGGTAACAGCCGAAATCGGTTATTGGCTGGGAGAACCTTACTGGGGACGGGGAATCATGCCTAGAGTCGTGGCTGCCGTCACGCGATATGCGTTTGAAACGTTCGGTTACCAAAAACTTTACGCTTTGGTTTTTGATTACAATCCGGGATCCATGCGTGTATTGGAGAAAGCAGGGTATCAATTGGAGGCGGTGTTGCACAAGGCGGCCGTGAAAAATGGGAAGGTGATAGATTTCTATTATTACAGTATCATGAAAGAGAATTAATTAAAAAAGCAGTATCCGTGAGGATGCTGCTTTTTTAATTTCATGTTTACCAGTTGATTTCTTGAATACCCTTACTTCGTAGAAAAGCATTGGCTTTACTGAAATGTTTACAACCGAAGAAACCATACTCGGCAGAACGGGGAGAGGGGTGTACGGTGGTTAACACAAGATGTTTACGAGTATCAATAAGTGACATCTTTTGTTTGGCATAACTTCCCCATAACATGAAAACCAAGTTCTCCCGTTCATCACTTAATTTTTTGATCACGGCATCGGTAAAAATTTCCCAGCCTTTGTCTCTGTGAGATCCCGTTTCGTACGCCCGAACCGTGAGTACCGAGTTTATGGGGAATACCCCCTGGGCTACCCAATGGTCCAGATTCCCGGAGGTCGGGATGGGTGTCCCCAGGTCCATGTGTATTTCTTTAAAAATATTTGCCAGAGAGCCGGGAATAGCTACCCCATCCGGTACGGAAAAACATACCCCGTAATATTGACCCGGATTAGGATAAGGATCTTGTCCCAAGATGACAATTTTTACTTTTTCAAAGGGGCAGGCGTTGAATACATGAAATATCTGGTGTCCCGGAGGAAGTACATGAGCTTTCTTGTATTCACTCTTGACAAACGCCACTAATTTCTCGAAATAGGGTTTGTCAAATTCATCCTGTAAGCGTTGTTGCCAACTTTCTTCTATTTGAACCTTCATAGATGCGTTGGGGTTGCTAAACGAAGACAAAAGTAAACATATTTTTCATTCGTTTATTTCCATTTTTTCAGAATTTTATTGTTTACAAAGCTTTGATGTTCATGATTGGTTTGATCGTGTCGACGATCGTTGCCGTGTCTTGTATCGCCAGTATGATCAAATCTTTATCTTTATACGCCATCGGGGATTCATCAAGGGTTTGTCGGCAGACGGAGGTGGAATAAATGCCTTCCATTTCTTTCGTGAATTCCTCCATATCCAGTATTTTCAGTGCTTTGTTCCGGGCAAGTACCCTTCCGGCTCCATGAGGGGCGGAACAGTTCCAGTCCGGGTTACTTTTTCCTTCGCAAATCAACAAACCGTCACGCATGTTGAATGGGATAACCATTTTTTCACCTTGATAGGCTCGAATGGCTCCTTTTCGAATGATCCAATCGGTCGTGTCGATGAAATTATGCATGGAGTAAACCGTGTCCACAGCTCGGTAATTTTCACCCAAGTCTTTGAATATGGCTTTTGCCATGGCTTTATGGTTGAATTGTGCGTAAGTTTGAGCAATAACCATATCGACAAGATATTCATACATATCTTCTCCTTCAAGCATATACTCCCTTTTCCCGACGTGGTAACGTTTGTTTAACTCTTCCAGTTTCTGGGGAATATCGCTTGTCGGTAGTGTATCACGCGTGATACACTTGAATTCTTCATGGTACTCTTCCGGAAGAACGGTCGTTTTATGCATTTTTTTGGCATGATAATTACACACCTTCAACCCGAAATGACGAGAACCGGAGTGAATGGTCAGGTAATGTGATCCATCCTTGGTAGATTCTCCCAATTCGATAAAATGATTTCCACCGCCTAATGTTCCCACGGAACAATAGAAGGTACTTTCTTTGATACCGATTTTTTTACACAAGCGGGAGATATATTCTTTATCGACTTGAATGGAATCTTTGGTTTCCCCGAATCGCTGGAACCATTTTTGTTGAAAGGCATGAAGGTTATTATTCACGGTTTCAAAATAGGGGGTAATCCACCAGTCTTCCAAATTCTTTTCCTTTCGGATATGCATTCCCATGGGAATGGAACGCCGGATGGCATGGTCCAATGTCGGGAATCTTTCCTCTTCGATTCGCTGGTTTAATTTGAACGTGGTGACGGAACAACCGATGTCCACGCCAATATAGTTCGGGTTGACCATTCGTGTCACGGGCATGGTGAATCCAATCACGATACCCTTACCCACGTGGGTATCCGGCATGATTCGTACTTGTACTCCGGCAGAGATTTCCTGGTTTAGAATGTTCCGGACCAACTCGATGGCCTCGGTTTCCACTTCGTCGATGAAAATTTTACAATCTTGATTGTATGTTCCTTTTAATTCTATCATAATTTTTGTTTTTAATATATGCGGAGCAACGGGCAAACAAGGATCGTACGGGATTCGAACCCGTGGTGACCACTTTAACGAAGTAACCCTGTTTTACGGCATCCGCGTGAGTTTCATTTGTAAAAAACAGGAGTAACAAGCGAGAAAGGAAACGGGGCATGACTTGCCGGAGTCGAACCGGATAGTCTCGTCGATTTTACGACCTCACTATTCCTCCCCTAAATTGAGTCGAAGTAACCCTTCTCTACGACATCCTGTTTTAGTAATTTAAAAGCAAGGCTACAAGCGATAAGAGACTGTTTCCTGCTCTACCCACTGAGCTACACTCCCTTGTTCGTGATTTACAGATCGTGGAAGTGGCGGGATTCGAACCTGCGACCCGGGCGTTATATGCGAAGTAACTCTTGTCTACGGCACTTGCTTTATATTGTTGTTTCAAAGAACGCTTTTATATTTCTATTTTCATTATTTCGTTGACAACCGAGGAACCTTGTTCGATATAATATATCATATCGAATATTTTTTCACTCCACCCGCTGACGAGGATCACGTTGCCGTTATCTTTGGTCATGCTGTTCCCGTAACCTCTCAAGTCAACCGTATAGACCCTCACGTCCGGGTTGATCTTCAGGTATTTCTGGAAAAGGCGGTTGAAGTTTTCTCCCCGATTTCCTTTGTGATCGTACCAGTTGCATCCGTCACCAACTTGACAGTCAGAGAATATAACGATTCTGTCTACAATCGTTTTTGATTTTATCAAATATTCCATGTAGTCGAATATTCCTCTTTCCGTTGCCGGGCCGCATTTCTTGGCAGCTTGGTTAATGATGTTGAAATTCTCGAACACGTTTACCGAGCGACTCAAGTTCGCATCAATTAACCGATCACCAAACAGCCCGACGTAAGTGTCTTTGCATTTGTTCCAATACAACACGGCAAATAAGTTGGCAATATCCGAAGTTTTCCGTTCGCTCATGGCTGACACTAGGGATTTCCCACCCCGGTCCCCGTACATGCTTCCGGAGTTATCGGATAGTATCACGGTTTTTCCCTTGCGGGTCGGGATATTGTCACAACTGATTACCAGCGCTTTTTCCAAAGCTGCCAAGGCTTTCTTTATTTTCGCTTTTTCTCCTTCGAATATAGAGGTTTCTTTGGCCAGTTTGTCTATTTCCAGGAATGCTGACAAATAACGGAAAGGCATTTGTTTTGCTTTTCTGATCCGGTATTCGTTTGTCAGGATATTCAAGGTCATATCTAATGCTTTATCAGAGCTTTTCGTGACGATATTCCGCAAGTTTCGCAATAAAGCCATGTAACCCACTTGACCGCTTGACACGAGTTCCTCCCATTTTTTGGAAACGGCTTGGGCTTTCGCTTTCTCGTTTTCGAACGCTTGTTTACCCAGTTCGGATAATTCGGTTTCCCACGTGTAGGGGATAGCTAGGTTACCCGATACGATTTTGTCAAATACAGCCTGTTGTGCTTCATCCTTTGCTTTCGGGTGAACTAGAAACAATGCGTCTCGCAGGCTTACAGCCGAGTCAGCATTGTATTTGGCGAATTGATACTCGTCAAACCTGTTGAACGATTCGATCAATCCTTTTTGTATTTGTTTTGACAATCGGTTCAACTTTTTGCTCCCTTCCCGTTTGTTGGCGATTTGGTAATAAGCGAGAATCTCGGTGATTTCGTCAGCTCGTTTTACTACACCCGCAACGGCACGTTTCACAATTTCGTTACTGGAATACAATCTTGCCAATTCAACAGCCAGTATCATAGGTACTGAACGCAAGTTCATTTCCGTGCGAGCATACACCGCTAGCCTGGCTACAAACTCGGGACTGCATTTTGCGATCAGGTTTTTGATTCTGCAAATCCTGTCCGTGTTTGATTCGTAGTATGAATCATCGACCACGCAGGTGACTACGGTTGAATAGAGTTCCATTTCCGGCGTCATTTTGTAAGCCTTGGCTCCCATGTAATTCACGGTAGTGTCTTTTCCTTTGTTTGTAAAATTGAATTTCATAATTGTATCTTTTTTCGTTTTACACCACAAAGATGCATAGGTAGGTGCGCAAGCTTTTTGCGTAACTGAAATTATTTTCATATTTTTGAAAAAATAATTTTTATCCTGTTCTTATGCCAGCGAATCGTAATGCCCTAATCCGTTATAAAACAATAGATAACTGCCTGTGTAACAAATATAGAAGATGGACGCTTGAAGATTTGATTGATGCGTGTTCCGATGCCTTGTACGAGTACGAGGGGATCACGAAAGGAATCAGTCGACGCACGATTCAGATGGACATACAGATGATGCGTAGCGAGAAATTGGGGTATAATGCCCCGATCGTGGTATATGATAACAAATACTATAAATACGAAGACGAGGAGTATAGTATCACGAACACTCCCTTGTCGGAGCAGGATTTGAAAGTGATGTCGGAGGCCGTGGAGGTGTTGCGCCAGTTTAAAGGGTTCTCTTATTTCTCGAATATGGGGGATATTATCAGTCGTTTGGAGGATCATGTGACTTCTGCCCGTCAGAAAACAATCCCGGTGATTGATTTCGAGAAGAACGAGAGTCTGAAGGGGATTGATTATCTGGATATGATTTATCACGCGGTGGTGAGTAAACAAGTGCTGCGGATGAAATACCGGTCTTTCAAGGCCCGATCCGCATCATCGTTTTTGTTCTATCCTTATTTACTGAAAGAGTATCGGAATCGTTGGTTCGTGTTCGGGGTAAAACAGGGAACGTCTGTGCTTGTAAATTTGGCCCTTGACCGTATTCATAGTCTTGAAATCGCTAAAGAGGAATCTTATAGGGAAAACACGGTGTTTGATCCGGTCACGTTTTTTGACGATCTTGTCGGGGTAACTAAAAACACGGGATCAAGGGCTGAAGTGGTTCGTTTTTGGGTAGATCGACTCAATGCTCCATACGTGGAAACCAAACCCCTGCATAAGTCGCAACGGGTGGTGGAAAGACAAAAAGACGGGTCTATCGTGTTCGAGATAGAGGTGGTTATAAATCAAGAGCTAAGACGGGAGATTTGTGGATTTGCCGAAGGGATTCGGGTGCTATCACCACCTATGTTGGTGCAACAGATGGCATCCAAATTTCAACAGGCAAATGATCTATACCGGCAGAACTGATTTTATATTCCTTTTTTGATGATGGTATAACCAAAGAATCCTTTTTCCAAGGTTAGAGTTCTGGTTGCGTTAGTACGTGTCTTGTTATAGGTGGAGAGTGAAACCGGGAGTTTTTTTCGTGTCCCGTTTTCGAAAATTACTTGCAGGTAATATTCTTTTCTTTCCCCGGCTGGAACATAACGGTGGTTTCCGACTCTACGGGTTTGCTTGTGTGTTTCGATATGTTTTGATAGTACGGTTACTTTTTCTTCCCGGGTAGAAGACGGATCTGCGAGCATGAAGTTTCCGCCCAAGATCATGAGATAACAGAAAGCGCTTGCGTGAAATAGATGGCATATACCATTCAATATGTTATTATCGGAACGAGTTAGCCATTGCCATTTTTTTGCGAAAAACAGAGTTGCAATAGCGAGTATAAGAGCCATCGAGAGTGGTTCCCACCAAGCAATCAGTGTTTCTTTGTAAAGGACAGACCCGAAAGCCCAGGCCAGCATGGCGAGTAGCACAGTTACGTAAGGGATGATTTTGGAGAATAACGCTTTCATACGGCTGCCTCCATGTCTGCCCGACTTTTACTACGTGTTACCAGGAAAACTCCGGAAAAAACGCAAATAACAGCGATGATTTTTAACAGGTTGAACGAGTCCATACCCCAATAAACGGCAACACAGCTTGCGACAATCGGTTGAACATAGCAATACATACTTACCACGGTAGGACGTAAATAGCGTTGCCCGATAGGTGCCAACAAGTAACTGACGAACGTGCTACCCAGCAGGATAAAGCTGAGACCATACCATATATTGGGTTCAAGTGACAACCATTCCAGATGTGTTATGTCTTGAAAAGAAAATGGAATGATACATATTGCCGCATAAGTGAACATCCATTTCATGAGTGTGATAGGAGAGTAACGACTGATGAGTTGTTTGAATAGCACAAGATATAGGGCAAAACTAAGTTCGGCTGTGAGGCAAACAATATCTCCCCAAATATTACTGTTATGAGTTGTTCCTCCGGTATTTTGGTTACTTACGATCAATAATAAGGCTCCGGAGGCACCTAGAAATATACCCGATACTTTCTTGCTTGTGATAGGCTCTTTCAAGTAGATCGCGGCAATGATCATCGTTAGAATAGGAGTGCTTGTCGTGATAATTGACGCATCTACCGGCGAAGTCATACCAAGTCCTATGGTGAACAATCCCTGATTGAAAAGTACTCCCAGCATGGAAGCGAAGAATAGTTTCAACAAGTCAGGGGGGGACACGTGTTCCCGTTTGGTGAAAATAGAGGCAATCCAAAATAAGATAGCCGCCCCGATAACCCGGATTTCGACAATAATAAAAGGTGTTATAATACTGGTAAGAAGCACCATTTTCGAGATGGGAGACATCAATCCCCACATCATATTGGCTGTGGTCATGGATAAATGGCCTTTTAATTCATCCTTTTTCATCTTCTTGTATTCATTTTGCGGGTACAAAAGTAGAATAAGAAAGAATTTTTTCCAGTATAATTCGGATTAATTTTTTCTGTTTTCTAGAATGTTCTTTACTACTTTTTGTAAAAGTAGTAAACTAGCCTAAATTAATAGCACTATACCGCACGTGAACACATCACGAACGAAATATATTAGGAATATGAAAACTTAATTATAATTTCAATATTCCGGCGATAGCATATGAATCCCTATAAATGCGAACTTTATTGGAACGTCCAAACACTAACTTGTATCGTACGGGGATTAGATTTCCTTGGTTTATCACCACAATTTGCGGATCATCCTCTTTGTAGACAGAATTATACCAAAAACTGACTTCTATTCGACCTCCTCGGTGCTGTGTTTGCGTGTAATCAAAGATTTTATACTTGGCACTTTGCATTTGCTCGACAAAATCTTTCTGGTAATAGTTTAATTCATCTTGATTATCGTATTCTGTGAAAGAGAGCAGGGAGTCTCCGCTCACGTGGATATATTCCGGTATGAACATACGCTTGTAATTGGTCGTAAGTGTTTTGGGCATTTCAATAACGTAGTTCCGGCTGTCGATTTTTGCTTTGACAGCTGTTGTAACTGCTTTTTTCGCTGAATTTTGATTTAGCGAGGCGCATGACGATGACAATATAAGAATGATTATCGTCAAAAATGAGAGCGATGTTCTTTTCATGGTCATGATGATTTAAAGAAATTATTAAATGTACTTTTTACGTCAATTCTAGCATACTGTAAATATATAAATAAAATTAGAAATAGCAAAATGAAATAATGCAATATAGCTATGAAAGCTATTTTTGGAATAGAAATGTCAAAGGAAAGTATATATAATAAATACATGTATATACTGTTTATTTTAAGCATTTATATACCACTTTGTAGCGAAATGTGTTTTTAGGTGGAAATTCCAATGTAATTGCCCCCCATCACCAGGACTTTAAAGGGTCAATCATATTGCGGCCAAGAGTGGTCAATCCTATTTGGCCAAAAGGGTCAAAGCAGACTGGCTTTTCCAACTCTAACCATTAAAGGGTGTTCTCCATTTGCAAGTGTTTTTGATTTGTAACACAAGATGTTAATACCTTCGCTCATGTTGATTTTCGGTTTAATTCTTGGTTTAACTTTGATCTTAAAATGTCGGTATTTGAGGCAAAAAGAAAAGAGAGTTACTTTCGAAACTCTCTCATTTTCAGTGGTACCACCAGGAATCGAACCGGGGACACAAGGATTTTCAGTCCTTTGCTCTACCAACTGAGCTATGGTACCATCGCTGAATTGCGAGTGCAAATATAGAGGTTTTATTTCAATCTGCAAGAGCTGAAGCAAAGAATCTCGAAAAATATTATTTTCCGCTTTGTCGAAGACGGATGCAGAGGTATATCATCCATACCATGATGACCATGGAAGCATAGGGAACTGCCGGAACGAGCAGGAACCATAGCAAAAAACCGATGATCAAGAGGTAGAGGTAGATGAACAAGTATTTATTGATGATCCACGGTAGAGTGCGTTTACCGAGGAAGAATGCGGCGATGAGGTTTAACGGATTTGCCCAGAAGGCATTGAAGTTGGGGAACATCGTGGGATGTTTCGTGAAGAAACACAAAAAGACGATGAGACACCCGACAACGCCTGTCGCGATAAAGAAGGGAATAGCGATAGCTTTTAGCAAACGGCGGCTTTTTACCTTTTGTAAAAGTAAAATGAGTGCAAGCGTACAAATGGCAAAAACAAAGAACGGGGAGAAATACCAAGGTGTTGAAAGGTCTTGTTCCGGAGCCTCGTATACTGTCTCTATCGGTTGCACGAGTGGAGTTCCATTATATGCTGCGGAATCTAAACGATACATGAGGTAATCGGGAAGAAACATTTGTTCCCGAATGGTAGCCGTGGAGGTTGCAGGAGAGCCAAGGATCGTGTGAATCCCCCATTGAATCCACGGGGAACGACCTAGATATTCATCCAGAAGGTTCCAAAAACTTTTCGTGGAAGGCTGAGCAATCCATGTGATTTGATTGCCTGTACTTTTCTCAATGATGTCCCGAACCCGGGTCGAACAATTGTCATATAGAAAGTTGTAGAGGTATTCCCGGTTTGCAGGTTCATAATTTTCAACGAGCAAGTCCATCAAGTATTGCTTTTGAATGGAATCCAAATTTAAGGTTTGGGAATACACACTGCGCTCGTCGTAAATGTAGGAAGATAAAAAACGACGAAACTCGGAACACGATAATTGGTAGGGAAGTAGTCCACGTGCAAATTTGAAATAGAATCCTTGGGTTGCAAAATCAAACGTCCCGTAATTGAAAACAATATCCATGTTGTTTGCCTTGTCAACCACCCGGATGCCTGTGTGTCCGAACAGCGAGTAGAGTTCGTTACCCGGGGAACACGTCAGAATGCTGATCGTGGCGTCTTTGGACAACTTGATAGAGGCCGAGGTACTCGCCGTGAGTAAAAACAGGAAAAAAGATATGATGAATAGTATTGTTTTCATGTGTTTCAGTATTATAGTTTACACGGGGGATATTCAATGTCACAAAGAAACAAGGCATTGCCGGGAACGGAAGTTCCTGCTTTGCATCGATCCTTGCTTTCAATAATCTGTTGGAATTGTTCCAGCGTGATACGTCCTTGCCCTACATCCAACAATGTTCCCACGATGGCACGTACCATGTTACGCAGAAAACGATCGGCTTTGATCGTGAATACAAGTTGTTCATCCGTTTCTTCCCAGTTGGCCTCCATCAAATGGCAGATGTTCGTTTTTACATCCGTGTGCAATTTGGAGAAGCTGGTGAAATCCTCGTAACGCAGGAGAAGTTCACAAGCATTATTCATTAACCGGATGTCCGGTAGGGGGTGCGGTCGGTAGGCAAACGGGTAAGTAAACGGATTCTTGTTTTTATTGATATAATATTTATACGTACGCGAGATAGCCGAAAATCGAGCGTGCATGTCAGGCTGTACGGCGTAAATATCTTTGATCGCAATGTTTTTTCCCAAGAAACGATTGAGTTTGTCAGCCAAGGCTTGCGTGTGAGAAATGGCAACATCACTCTCGAAGTGGGCCACGAAAAACGAGGCGTGTACTCCCGTATCCGTTCGTCCGGCCCCGGTCACGTTGATTTCCTGTTTCAGCAAGAGGGAGAGAGCCTTGTTGATTTCTTCTTGGACAGAGGGGGCATTGGGTTGTATCTGCCAACCGTTATATCCACTTCCGTTATATGCTAATTCAATAAAATACCTGTGCATGTTTCCACTTTTTCAAGATTCAAAATTAACAAAATTCCGTGAGAGTAGAAGAACATGAAACGTTTTTTACTTTGTCTGTTCTTCGGGCTGCGGGAATGCCATCCACGGGTAAATTTCAATTAACTTGCAACTTGTGACCCGAGAACCTGTAACGGAAGGATATAAACGTTAATTTTTAACGCTTGTATCCTGACATTATATCCTGATTTTACGTTATATTTGTAAGTCCGTAGTATTGCAAGGGCATGTTAAATGTTGAAAAGGAATGAACAGTATTGTAGAAAATTTGAAAGAGATTGCCAGTAGTTTGCCGGAAGGAGTAAAATTAGTTGCCGTATCGAAAACAAAGCCTGTGGAGGCGATAGTGGAGGCATACGAGGCTGGACAGAGAGTATTCGGGGAAAACCGGGTACAGGAGCTGGCGGAGAAGTACGAAGTACTTCCCAAAGATATAGAATGGCACATGATCGGGCATTTACAAACGAATAAAGTGAAGTATATGGCCGCTTTCGTTTCTTTGATTCATGGCGTGGAGAGCTTGAAATTGCTGGAGACTATTGACAAGGAGGGGAAAAAACATGATCGGGTGATCCCTTGCCTGCTGCAATTTTATATAGCCAGTGAGGAAACCAAGTTCGGGTTGGATATGGAAGAGGCCAAAGCTCTTTTGGAGAGTGCCGATTACAAGAATATGAAGAACGTGAAGATCGTGGGCGTGATGGGAATGGCGACGAACACGGATGATGAGGTGCAGGTCAGACGGGAATTTCATCACCTGAAAGAGATTTTTGACGAGTTGAAGGCAACTTATTTTGCGGAAAACCCGGAATTCAAGGAATTATCCATGGGGATGTCTGGTGATTACCGGATAGCCGTGGAGGAAGGAAGTACGATGGTACGCGTGGGGAGTTCCATCTTCGGGGCGAGAAATTACGCGCATATATAATTTGAAAGATTCATTATTAACTATTTAAATAAATCATTATGGCAGATTTGAAGACGAAATACATGGGACTGGAGTTACGGAGTCCGATTATCGCGGGAAGTTGCGGTTTAACGTCCGACGTGGAGAAGATGGTCGAGATGGAGAAAGCGGGAGTGGGAGCCGTGGTGTTGAAATCTATTTTCGAGGAACAGATTAACGAGGAGACTTCCGGTGTGTTCAAGGCCGGTTACGGGATGGGTGATGCTTATCCGGAGGCCGAGGATTATATCAAGGCGTACATTCGTTCCAACACGATACAGAAGTACGTGGAATTGGTTCGTAATGCCAAGAGTCGTTTGACGATACCCGTGATTGCCAGCGTGAACTGCTTTAGTGGTGGAGAATGGGTTTCGTTTGCCCGCCAGTTGGAAGAGGCCGGGGCGGATGCACTGGAGTTGAATGTTTTTATTTTGCCGGTGAACGAGTTTAAGGAGAGTGCGGAAGTGGAGAACGTGTATTTCGAGATCGTGAAATCCATCAAGAGCCAGATAAAGATACCTGTTTCCGTTAAGATCAGTCATTATTTCACGAACCTTTCCGCTTTCGTGGATAAAATCAAGGCTTACGGGGCGAACGCGACCACGTTATTCAATCGCTTCTACGAGCCGGATATTAATATCAATACATTGGAGATGGGGGCCGCATCCGTGTTTAGTACGGCTGCTGA
This sequence comes from Butyricimonas sp. RTP31003st1_G1_RTP31003_210430, assembly GCF_040920905.1. Lineage (NCBI taxonomy): Bacteria > Pseudomonadati > Bacteroidota > Bacteroidia > Bacteroidales > Odoribacteraceae > Butyricimonas > Butyricimonas sp. RTP31003st1_G1_RTP31003_210430. The sequence continues at coordinate 81,378 of NZ_JBCOSQ010000007.1, forward strand.
ATTGAGGACAACCTTGAGATGGACCGGTATTTTGGCCGGGAAGGATAAGAAGTTGGAAATTTCTGCATCCACGGGCGTGCATGGTGGTGAGGCTGCCGTGAAGTTATTGTTGGCAGGTGCGACAACGGTTCAAGTTTGTTCTGTTCTTTACGAGAAGGGTATTCACGTGATCGAGGATATAAATAATTTTATCGGGAAATGGATGGACTCGAAAGCTTTCAAGACAATCGGGGATTACCGGGGAATGCTTTCCTATTCGTCTATCGAGAACCCGGATCTTTATGAAAGAGCCCAGTTCATGAAATACTTTAGTAATAAACAATATTAATTTATGAGAAGTACATTTATCTTGTTGTTGTGTTGCATGTGCTTTGCATGTGCGAAGTATCCGGGAGTGCCGGAAAAATATCATGCTTTGTTGGACAAAGCTTTAGAAACGTCGGGAACGAATCAGCCGGAATTGGCAAAGGCGTTGGAAAGTGCTACTCCGGAAATGAAGGAGGGGGTGGCCTTTTTGATTTCTTATATGCCGGAGCGGGATTTGAAAACGATGAAAGGGGATGATTTGTTGTCGAATGTGAAATTGGCCTATGAAGCTCGTAACCGTTTTGCCTGGGCGAAGAGCGTGCCGGATTCTATTTTCTTGAATGACGTGTTGCCTTACGCTTCATTGAACGAGGAGAGAGATCAATGGCGTGCCGATTTCTACAAGAGATTCGCTCCTTACGTGGAGAATTGTAAAACATTGGAAGAGGCAATTAAAGCCGTGAACAAGAACATCCGGGATGAAGTGAAGGTGGATTATAACACGGCCCGCGAGAAACCTGATCAGAATCCCTCGGAGTCTATTCGTCAGGGAATGGCTTCTTGTAGCGGTTTGTCTATTTTATTGACGGATGCTTTGCGGTCGGTGGGTATTCCTTCCCGTATTGCCGGGACTGCCAACTGGCATGATAACCGAGGGAATCATAACTGGTGCGAGGTTTGGTTGGACGGTAAATGGTATTTTACCGAGTATTACCCGAACGAGCTCGATCGTTCTTGGTTCCTTGCCGATGCCGGGAAAGCTGATCCCAAAGATCGTATGCACGCAATCTGGGCCTCTTCTTTTAAACCGACAGGGGAGAGTTTCCCGTTAGTTTGGGATTTTAATATTAAGTACGTGCCTGCTATCAATGTCACTCAACGGTATTTGGATATTTATCAAGAGGTTTATCAATCTCAATTGGCCGGAGGAAATTACGTACCTCTAAAAGTCATGATGTTTAAAGATAAACGCAATATGCGTAAATCTGATGATCGGGTAGCTGCCAACGTGGATATTTTCTGCGGTAAAGATCAAATCGGTGGTGGACGTACTGCCGGACCTAGACAGGATATGAATGACGTGTTGGAATTTATGGTGGAAAAAAATAAAGTGTATACTTTGAATTATTTCGATAAAAACGGTCAGTGGGTTGGTGAAGAAGTGAAAGTGAAAGAGAAACCGGTAGAAGTGAAATTACACTTGTAAGAAAAATAAGAGGGGGGCAAAAATCTTTTGCCCCCCTCGTTTGTAAAGTTTATAAAGTAGAACCTTCGATTCTAAAAGTTCATAAAGTCCATTGACCCTAGCGGGCGCCTTATCTACGGCAACTTTGTTGCCGATGGATTCAGTCTGAGGGATAAACCTTATAACTTTACAAACCTTACGAACTTTTGCACCCTTTCGTTTATTAATTCTTTGGTATTGCGGATACAATTTTGAGATTGTTGGCATCTATCGTGACATCGAATTCCCGATCCCCTTGTTCAACTTCAAAAATGTAAACGAGCGAACCGTCTGCTCTTTCTTCATAATCAATGTCGTCAATCCGGTAATTTGCGTAGGAAGAAGTTTTCAGTACATTCATCACGTTGGTTGGTACATTATTGTGTGAAACTTCCCAAGTGGTGACAACCCATTGATTCTGGTGGTTGAACACGACTTCTTTCATGATTTGTTGATCAATAATATCAATCTTTAGTAACCCTTTATCCTGATCGATTTCCACGATATTGGCCTGTGGGTATTTCTGCTGAATGAATTGTAGGACTGTTTTGGGAGCGCTCTCCGGTTGATATCCCCGTCCATCGTTATCCATGAGGGTTTTTACTAGCGTTCCATTTTCCAAGTAGTGCAAGGCAACTTCTTGTTCCCCGAGTTCTGCCTCGATAATGTAAATTGTCTCCATCCCGGCTCTTTCCAGCTTGTCAACATCTTCGACTTCCCATCTCCCGTATTCTCCGGATTTAAAACTATTGCGGATCACCACGGGCAGGGAGTTATATTTAACGTCACTTTCGGTCATCACCCATTGACCGTTGTTGTCAAACCACGCCTCGACTTCCGTGAAGTCGATATGGAATTCGGCCACTTGATACGTGTTTTTCACTTCCCATTCTACTCGTTTTGCCGAGGGATATTTGGCTTTAAAGGCACTCACGACGTTTTTGGGTGGCGTGTAGCTGCTGTCTTTGCAGCTACTGAAAGCAAACGTGGTGGAGAGTAGGATTAGTGCGGTAACTAATGTTGTTTTCATAATTTCTAATTTAAGATCCTCTTGTTTTACGTTACTGTAATTTAAATGTTACCTGTCTATCATTTTACAACATTTCCCTCCATATCCACTGTTACGTGAATTTCTTGATTGCCTTTTTCCAATTCGAAGATGTATACTTCACTTCCGTCTGCGCTTTCTTTGTAATCAATATCATCAATTTTGAATCCTGGGTTGTCATTCAGCACTTTGGTTGCAATGTCTTGAATCTCTCTTTCTCTAACATCCCAAGTCGTGTATAACCATTCGTTAGCACTATTGAAGTGTAATTCTTTTGCTTTGTTTTCGTGTAAGATGTCGATCTCGGTAATTCCTTTTTCGACTTCAATGTCCACGATGGTTGCTTGTGGATATTTCTCGTTAATGAAATTTTTCAGGACTTCAGGAACCGTGTTCGGTTGATAATTGTTGTTGTTGTCAATGTCTTCTACCGCTTTTATTAAAGTTCCGTCTTCAGCGTAGAATAAATCAAATTCCTGTTTGCTTTTTTCAACTTCGATCACGTACACGGTTTCCATTTCAATTCTTTCCAGCATATCCACGTCATCCACTCGCCAGTCTTTGTATTCTGACTCGTTGAATGCGGTTTGTACGGCATCCGGGAGATTGTTAAACAATATGTCGCTTTCAGTCATCACCCATTCCCCTTTGGTGGTGATCCATGCCTCCTTCTCGATGTTGTTGTCATAGAAGTCTGCCACGTAGTGGTCGTGTTGTAATTCCCAGTCGACACGCTGTGCGTTCGGGTATTTTTCGTATAGCACGTTCACGATTTTTTCATCCGGCGTGTAGTTATCGTCACTATCATCACAGCTAGTGAAAGCAAATCCGGCTAACAATAAAGAAACGAAAATGGTCATTCTTGTTTTCATGGCATATAAATTTTAATGTTTGTATTCTTTGTTCTAATTTCTGAGAACAAAGTAAAGGGGTGATTTGGGAAAGATTTGGGAATCGAAATTATTTTAGATTTAAAAATTTGAAGATTCTGTGATTTGATGATTGCCGATTAAGTGATTTTTTCCCCGTGAATGTGTGCCTTTTTTAATCACGGAATCATTGAATCGAAAATCACAGAATGATATATTAAAATCGTAAATCGAATCGGTGTTTCCCATCGAAGGAGTAGGAAATGTGAAAATGGTAAAGGTGGACGATGCTTTGGATAATTGCCAATCCTAGCCCGGTGGAATCACTTTTTTTGTTGTCGGCTTGATAGAAACGAGTGAAAAGGCGGGATTGATCCAAAGAGGGACCATCCGTGCTGTTGGTGAAAGTGATTCCGGTTGATTGTACGCGAATAGTGATACTTCCCTCGTTCGGGGTGTGTATCATGGCGTTTTTTAACAGGTTCGTGATTAATATATTTGCTAGTGATTCATTCATGTGAACTTTACAAGCGGCATTTTCTTCCACTTCCACGTGCAGTTTTTTATGCTCGTAAATTTCTTGAAAATCTTCCACGAGTTCTTTTATGATCGGGTTGAATTCCACTTCTTTCGTTTCGTGGAATTGGCCATTCTCGATGCGGGAAAGGAGCAACAGGGATTTATTGAGTTTCACGATACGTCCCAGATTCCGGTGGATGTCCTCGATTTCTTCCAGTTGTCCTTCCGTGCAATCCGGCCGTTCTGCCAATAATTCCAGCTTGTTCCGGCAGATTGCTAACGGGGTCTGGAGTTCGTGGGATGCGTTTTCAATGAATTGTTTCTGTTGGGAATACATCTCTTCGTTTCGCCGGGTCATTTTAAGTATCGTCTCGTTTAGTTGGCGGAATTCTTTTATCTTGGTAGGGTTCTCCAATGGGGGATTTTTCCCGCCCAGGGTAAATTTGTTCAGCCAGCCCAGTAGTTTGTAGAATGGGGCCAGGCTTTTTCTGAAAACGACCTCAAAAACGATCAGTATACAAACAAGTAGCGAGACATACAGAATCACGATCGACCATAATATCGCCTCGATCATATCGTCCTGTTCCAGGGTTGAGATCATGATCGTTAACTCGTAAAACTTTTTATCCTCTCCCCGAAAGGCTGTCTTTAGTACTCGTACAGGATCAAAATCGTATTCAAGTTCGTAAAAACGTGTCGAGTCAAAGTATCGTTCTTTGTAATGAATAGCCTGCTCTTCAGGTATTTCTTTTATGAAGTATTGACTCATTAAATCGCTACTATTATTAATCGCGGCTGTATCCCTCAAAACCTGTTGAATAATAAGATGCTTGTAGTTTTCCAAGCTATCATCCGTCTCGTCCAGAATTTCATCCAGTATGCTAAAAAAGAAAAAGCCAGCCCAGAACGTGAGGATAATAATCATCACGATCGAGAGTTTGCTTATCGTGTGGTGGATGAGTTTCATGCTTCCGGTGTTGTGATTAGTTTATAGCCGAACCCGTACACGGCTTTTATTTCCGGGATAGCGTCAGCGGTTTTCATCTTTTTGCGTAAATTTTTCACCTGGGAATAGATGAAATCGAGACTGTCGGCTTGATCAATGTTATCACCCCACACGGATTCAGCCAATGTCGTTTTGTTGATCAATCGGTTCGGATTGGTGACAAAATAGTAGAGCAAGTCAAATTCTTTTCGATTGAGTTTCAGCTCTTCTCCATTGATGAACACGGTGTGATCGTCGGGACGGACGGTTAGGTTTTCAATTTCAATCTCGGTATTCCCGTCGGTTTGATGGCGTCGGATCACGGATTTCACCCTCGCGTGTAATTCTGCCAAGTGGAATGGTTTTGCGAGGTAATCATCAGCACCGAGGTCAAGCCCCGTAACCTTGTCTTCAATGGAATCCTTAGCCGACACGATGATCACGCTTTCCCGTTTCTTTAATTTCTTCAGCTCTTCCAGAATCGAAAGTCCGCTACCCCCGGGGAGCATAATATCCAGCAAGATACAATCGTAGTCGTAATCATTGATCTTTTGCAGGGCTGTAGAATAGTCTGCCGCTGTCTCCACGACAAAACGTTCTTTCTCCAGTGATCGAGTCATCACTTCTCGCAAGTCTTTTTCGTCTTCAATGATTAATATCTTCATGGCGTTGAAATTTTGTAGAACAAAAATAGCAATTTATTCTGGAAAGAATCTGGAATAAATTTTAAATAAGAGACTTCCGGGAGTACATTTCCAATTTATTCCTTTATATTTGCTGCGATGCAAAAAGAGGTTGTATGAAGGATAAAGACCTGTCTTCGGACATTCCGGCCGAATATACGGTATGGCTCGTCCCGTTGTTTGGGATAGTTATGCTGGTCGGGGCTATTCAGAAATGGAAATGGGTGTTGCAAATGCAAGGTACTCGCCCCTTTGGTTTCCTGTATTGGTTAGGATACTTGTGGGGAGAGAAAGGGTATCGTGTAGGGATGATCTTACTTTCTATAATCATTATTATTTGCGGGCTGTTATTGGCTTTTTTGATGTAATAATAATTTAAACAATAGAAATATGGAATATCCGAGTGTAGAGGCATTAATGAAACAGATCCGGGATTGGGCGGAAGAGGAAGATTACGATGCAATTATAGAGGTGTTGCCGGAATTGAAAACTCCCGGGCAATATTACGAGGCGGTGTTATGCGTGGCTTATGCTTATTTGAACCAGGGATTTTACCATGATGCGGAAGAGTGGTTACGTAAAGTGGAAGACCAAGGACGTGAGAGTGGTGTTTGGAATTACCGGTTGGCTGTTGCGTTGATGCATCAGATGCGATTAGAGGAGGCTTTGCCGTATGCCGAACGTGCGGTGACGGTGGAGGCTGGTTACCCGTGGGGATGGTTGGTGTATAGCAAATTATTGTATGGATGTCAAAGAACCGAAGAGGCGTTGGAGGCTGCCAAGAAGGGATTAGTTTTGATGCCGGGGGATGAAGAATTTACTTCATTGATTGAGGATATTTCTAACGGCCTGTCATTTTTTGAAGTTACAGGTGTGGAGGAAGACGATGGGAAAGTGGAGAACGGGGAAGAGAAGGCCGGGACCTTTTGCGGGTCCGTGTTGCTAAACTCGGTAAGTTTCGACGTGGATAAGGTCATGGCAGATTTGAAGACGGAGTGGGGAATAGAGCCATCCGATAAGCCGGGAGATATGGCCAGTGATGATGCGAGTGCAGACGAATCGACCCGGGTGTTTTATCTCGGTGAAACTTTAGTGGCTATCAGTCTCATGCCGGCAAGAGTTCCGGGTGGAGAGGCCGAGTATTATGCAGAGACAAATTATATGTGGCCGAAAGCCGTAGAGGTAACGAAGACGCATAAAGCTCACGTGCTGGTAGCTGTTCTTGCCCATGGCTTGACCCCGGTGGAAGCAGGTAAGTTACACGTGAAAGTGATCGCTACTTGTTTGAAACAGCCCAATGCTATTGGCGTTTATGTTTCCGGGACAGTGTTTCAACCGGAATTTTATATCGAGGTGGCCAATATGATGAAGGAGGATGAGGAAAACTTACCCGTGTTGACTTGGGTGTATTTGGGCCTGTACCGGAGCGAGGAGGGAAATAATATATACACGTACGGGATGACAGCTTTCGGGAAAGAAGAGATCGAGATATTGGGAAGTAAACATAATTTCCCCGAGTTACAAAGATTCATGCTTGAAATAGCCTATTATGTTATCGGTTCGGACGTGACGTTACGAGAAGGAGAGACATTAAGTGTCAGCGAAGAACAAAAATTTCCAATTACCCGGTCAAGAGGGGGCGCCGTGGAGGGTATGACTTTGAAGATTGAATATTAATTGGGAGGTTCATAGTATTTGAAATAAGAAACGATATGAGTTTGGAAGATTTAAAGAATAGTTTGGGAGAAGATGTATTGACTTCAATGTATGAGTACTTGATCCCAGAGGAAGATGACGAGATGGAAGGATTTGTTCCGGCTTACGGGAAGAAAGACGTGAAGACTTGTGAGGAGATTCTGTTGGAATTTATTGATGCTTTGTCTCGGGCTGATGAAAACAAGGAGATCATCATGGGACAGGTTAAAGAAACTGTGCTGGCTTTGAATGTTTTGAACGAGAAGTGCGAGTATGAACTGATCGAGACGGATCAGCGGGAAGATATTTGTAAATTTATCATTACGGCCGTAAATGTGGCCGGGTTGAAGACCGATGAGGACGTGACGGAAGAGTGGAGAGAATGGTAGTTCTTTGACCGGAGTAACGTGATTTTAGGCGAGAGTGGAAGGTGTATCGTATTTTATAAGGTGTAGAAGTTTGATATTGTTGATGATTCGTTATCTTTGCGAGTAATAAATCCTTGGAATAGGTGAAAATAGTGCATGGATAGTGATGATATACTTATGGGGTTGAAACGTCGGGATGAAACAGCTTTGTCTGTTCTTTTCGATACATATTACGAGAAGTTGTATCTTTTCGCGGAAAAGTATATCTATGATTCTGATAAAGCGCATGACATCGTGCAGGATGTTTTTCTGAAAATATGGGAGAATGCCGAACGTTTGGAGTTAACATCTTCCATTCAACATTATCTTTTTGCATCCGTTCGTAATGGTTGTTTGAATTATCTGAAAAGTCTGCAAATCGAAGATCGTAATAATCGTAAGTACATGGAGGCCTATATCGAGTCGCAGAACGTGGATATGGTAGATGATGAAGAACTCCTTGCCCGTATTCGGCAAGTGCTTGACGAGTTGCCCGAAAAGTGCAGGGAAGTCTGTCTTCTGCGTTTCGTCGAGGGGTACAAGTATGCTGAAATTGCAGCCCGGCTCGATATGAACGAGAACACCGTGAAGGCCCAGTTGCACCGGGGAATGGAGCGCTTGAAACAAGCGTTTGCCATGTATGACTACGTGCTTGTTCTTTGCGCTCTCGGTCGGATTTTCATGGACCGGTGATTATTCCAGTATGATATTCGTGTATTTGGACACGGAGGCTCTCGTGTTCACCGGGGAGAGGGCGAACGCGTAAGCGACGCAGTTGGCCGGGGTAAAATCCTTGTGTAAAGGGAATTCTTTCGTTCCGGGAACTCCTCGTTTTCCTAACGGGTAGGCCAGTGTGTCCTGTTCTTTCGTGTCGTGGATGACTAGATATATATCGTCCTCGTCTTTGGCGAGGGGACTGAGGGGTTGACGGAACCACTCCGCACGGACGATGCGTTCGTTTTCCTGGATATGAACCTCTACCGCGGGTGGTGTCAGGTTTCCCGTCGTGCAGGTCACTCGTTCCAGACGGATCGTGACGTCGAGGGTTTCCGCGTCAATTTCCACGGCATTTTGATTCATCCCGATGAATCGGGTTCGGGCGGTGGACCAAGATTGACGGGGGAATCCGGCTTGTATGGCCGCGTAGAAATGGTAGGACAGGTCGGAAAGTGCCTTAAAGCGGGTTTGTTGGATGACCTGTGCCGGGGATTGTTTTTTCTTTTTGAAAAAGATTTTTCCCTTGGCGATGCTTTTCCCCTTGTACTTGCACATCGTGACGTTCCCCACGGAGCCGGAGGCGTTATCGAAAATATGTGAGTGAAATATAGCCATACTGATTTTAGATTTATGATTTACGGTTTTGGATTGAAGGATTCAGATCACTTTAGCTTAATCTTGTAGTAAAGGCTATTCGTGAACGAGTCCCTGTCCGCATTCGTGAAGAAGGCATAGACATGAGCTTCCGTTGCATCCGGTTGTTCGAGAGGAATGTTGGCGATCCCGTCATTCCGGGTGATGCCCGTGTTCTCGATGATTTGGACCCGGAAAGGTTCGTTGTCATAAATCACGGCGAGTACGAGTTCATCCTTGTTTCTGCGGTCAAGAATCCACGGGGTGGTTTCCCAGTTGATCGAGAGAACTCCTTCCGGAGCATCCTGTTGCCGGAAATGAAAGGGCATCTGTAAGTCCCCCACGGTAAATTTTAACAGGGCGAAATCCCCGATGTTGTAGTCCGTGTCGTACGCGTTGATGTTCTCCTTGACGAAAAGGTTGTATCCCGAAGCGATGTTCCTGTTGTTCGCCTCCCTGTTCCACGAGTAAACCAAAAACGTGTTCTTCACGGATTGATAAAGGGTTACCACCGATGACAACCGGGTGTTTTGGTGGGCTCGGGTGGGTGAACCCGCGTTGCCATCATACGAGGGAAATTTGCGACCGAACGTTTTTCCTCTTTTGTGGTATATAACCATACCATCGTATCGCCCGTGAGCGTCTTTTAATAAACCGGATTTAATTTCTACCATAATTTTACTATTATTAATAATTACCTATTACTCCCCGTTTCATTCGTGTTGCAAACTAAATAGGAGGATAAAGATACGACAGGAATGACCGTTTGTCAAGTTAAATATCCTTTTCTTTCCTTAAAATGGCGGCGATGATCGGGCGACAAGGGGGCGAGCATGGGGCGACAGCGCCTATTTACCGCCTATCTGTCGGGCAACAGGCTGGTAACGGGGGATTGTATCCGTGAGGAATGGGTATTTATAAGGATGTGATTTGTTTGGAAAGTAAAATATTTACTTGATTTTAATATTCTTATTATCAGTATTGTATATGATCTTATTCTTGTCCGAGATCATTTTTTTGAAAAATAATTCATTTTCTTGTAAACATTTTGGAGGGGGAGTTTGTCTTTAGGGTGTAATGAAGATGAAAAGTCATGGAGAAAGAAAATATACATATTGATTGGGAAGTCATTTCGAAAAGTTTCCGGGGCGAGTTGTCCGGGGAGGAGCGGGAGAGGTTGGAAAGCTGGTTGGAGGCGTCTTCCCGGCATCGGGATTTCTATCGCCGGGCGCTTGAAGGGGGAAAAACGGACGCCACGGTCGGGGTGGATCGAGACGTGTTGGCAGCAAAGAAAAACGAGTTGATGGGACGGGCCCGCGTGATGAAGGGGGACGTGAAACCCCGGAGGGCGCTGAGGTTCGTGTGGTATGCTGCAGCGGTCATTTTGCCCTTGGCAATTGCTGTCGGGATGTGGGTGAACATGGGAGGACGGGAGAAAAACGTGGTGATTGCCCAGCGGGTGCAACCGGGTAGCGGGCGTGCCGTGCTGGAATTGCATGATGGGAGAACCTATTTTCTGGACACGACCCGGGTGGTTGAAACCGGAATAGAGGGAAATCTGGCGAAAGCCGAAAAGCAATCGCTGGTTTACACGAAACAGGAGGCCGAGGAACTGGTGTATAATAAAGTGATGGTTCCCCGGGCGGGAGAATATTCTCTCACGTTGTCGGATGGGACGCGGGTATGGTTGAATTCCGATTCGGAGATTCGTTATCCCGTGGCTTTCGGGAAGGACCGGAGAACGGTCTTTTTATCCGGGGAGGCCTATTTTGAGGTGGAGAAGGATGCAGAACGCCCGTTCTACGTGGTGTTGGACGGTATGGAGGTGAAGGTGTACGGGACATCGTTTAACGTGAACACGCATTATCAAGGGAAGATCCTGACCACACTGGTGGAAGGGAAGGTGGGTATTCGGGTGAAATCGACGGGGGCGGAATGTATCCTGCGACCGAACCAGATGGCCGAGTTTGATCGCGAAAAGGAAGAAGTCGAGGTGACGGACGTGGATACTTACTACTACACGGCTTGGCGGGCGGGGGAGTTCGTGTTCCAGAACGAGACGATCGAGGAGATCATGGATCGTTTGTGTCGCTGGTATGACACGGAGGTTTTCTACGCGAATGACGACGTGAGAGGGAAGCGTTTCACGGGGGTTATCGTTCGTTTCACGGACGTGGCGGACGTGTTGCACCTGATCGGGGAGACGGCAACGGTACAGTTTAATTTGAAAGGAAATACAATCACGGTAAGTGATTCAAGATAAAACCGCGAATCGTTGGCGCGAGTCGCGGTTTGATAACGGATGTTGTGTGTACATCCATAATGTTTAATATTAATCAACAAATCTATGAAAAAAATCAGAAAGTCGTTTGATTTTTCGAGTTTTTTATGCTCGTTGAAGATGAGACTACTATTGGGAAGGTGGGGATTAATGGCGCTGATGTTGCTGGGACTGCCTTTCGTGGTTTCAGCTCAAAACCAAAAGGTGACGATCAACGTGAAGGACGTTGACGTGCAGGTGGTGTTTAAACAGATAAAGGAACAGACGAACCTGAATTTCGTGTACAACGCGGATCAGTTGAAAACGATGCAGAAGGTGACGCTGAACGTGAAGGAGGTTACGGTGGATGCCGCGTTGACGAAATTGTTCGAGGGGTCGGCTTTCGAGTACAAGTTCGAGATGCAGTCGATCGTGATCAAGAAGAAGACGGAACAGGCGGAGAGCAAGAAATCCATGTTGTCCGGTCAGGTGACGGACAAAAGTGGCGGTCCGCTGCCCGGTGTGGCCGTGTTGTTGAAGGGAACGACGGTGGGAACGGCCACGGACGTGAACGGGAATTTTAAGTTTTTGGTGCCTCAGGATAAGAATACGGTGCTGGTGTTCTCGTTTATCGGGATGAAGCGTTTGGAGGTGCCCGCCCAATTCGGGGAGCCGATGAAGGTGACGTTGGAGGAGGATGCCACGGAACTGGACGAGGTGAACGTGATTTCCACGGGGTATTATAACGTGGACAAGCGTCACTTGACAAGTTCCGTGACCTCGCTGAAAATGGACGATATCATGATGCCGGGAGTAAGCACGATCGACCAGATGCTGGAAGGGAACGTTCCCGGAATGATTTTCATGCAAAATTCGGGACAGGTGGGTGCTGCACCGAAGTTGAAAATCCGGGGGACAACAACAGTGTTAGGGTCAACCGCTCCGTTATGGGTACTGGATGGAGTTATTTTGACTGATCCGGTGAATGTCGATCCGCAACAGATTAATGATTTGGATTTCGTGAATCTGTTGGGTAACGCTATTTCCGGCTTAAATCCGGATGATATAGAGCAAATTGACGTGTTGAAGGATGCATCAGCGACAGCTATTTACGGGCCACAGGCTTCTAACGGCGTGATCGTGATCACGACGAAGAAGGGTAAGATTGGAGCTCCTTCGGTGTCTTATTCTGTAAGTGGAACGTATCGTCGTCGTCCGTATTATACGGATAAGGCCGTGAATGTGATGAATTCAAAGGAACGAATAGACGTGTCAAGGGAACTTGTTAACAGACGTTTGAATATAGGAAGTTTAAATAGTTGGGTCGGTTATGAAGCGGCGGCTCAGGATTATTATAATGGTGTGATTGATCGTGATGAATTTTCTCGAAGAGTGACTGATATGGAAACTTGTAATACGGATTGGTTTGGAATTTTATTACAAAATAGTTTTTCGCATAATCATTCTTTGAGTCTTTCAGGAGGAACGGATCATATTAGGTATTATACATCCTTGGGATACAGTGATGAAAATGGTAATATTCGGGAAGAGAGTAATAAGCGTTATACGGGTATGGCGAAAATTAACGTGAATTATGACAAATTTACCATGCAATTCTCGATGACAGGAAACGTGCAAAAAAAGGAATACACGCCCTCTGAAGTAAATTTGATGGAGTATGCTTATAATACGAGTCGTACGATTCGAGCTTATGATGAAACGGGAGATTTGTGGTTTTATCAACGTCACGAGGGAAGTGATAGTAAAAATTATGACCAACCGTTCAGTATTATTAATGAGAGGAATAATACCTACGATCAAATTGAAACGAATCAATTGAATCTGGTTGTGGCTTTGGGATACCGGCTTACTTCATGGTTAAAAGCTGATTTGCAGTTTTCGTATAATATTTCCCGTACGGACAAGGAAACTTACTTTGGGGCTGATTCCTGGTATGCTGCTAGATTAAGAAAATACTCTTTAGTCACAGAGAGTATTAATGAGGATAATACGGAATTGATAAGTGGTGGTGAATTACGTTTGGATTATACGAAAAATGATAATTATAATTTGCGAGGTCAATTAACGTTTAATCGTTTTTTAGATAAGGATAACGTACATCAAGTGACGGCTTCTGCGATTGGGGAGTTAAGTTCCGGCTTGTATGGGGGATCAAAAATTGTACATCGGGGATATATTCCGGACCGAGGATTATTTTTTGATAAGGTTCCTATCGAGATGGTCAATATCGGGACGACGACTTATAAAAAATTGCGTTACCCGAAGTATTATGAATGGATGGAGTCAGATGATGCTCGCGGGATGTTGAAAGATAATTTGACAAGGAAAGTGGGATTAATCTTGACAGCATCGTATAGTTATAAGGATTCTTATATATTGAATGCTAATATGCGTATTGACGGATCCAATAAATTTGGGGATGCTAGTAACGACCGTTTATTGCCGATTTGGTCTGTTTCCGGACGTTGGAATCTGCACGAGAATGTATTGAAGAATTCGGCGAAGGTGAATGTCTTGGCATTGAAGATGTCTTATGGTTGGCAAGGAAATATGTCCGCACAGGATTCTCCGAAATTGATCATTCAAAAAGGAACGACGAATAAATATTTTAACGAGTATTTCTCGACAATCAAGCAGTATCCTAATCCGGATTTGAAATGGGAGAAAACGTCTACATTTAATCTTGATGTTGAGTTTTCTTTCTTTAACAATAAGTTGAACGGTTCTGTCGGGTATTATTATCGGCATACTTCAGATGCTTTTTTAAGTAAGACTGTTTCATTTGTGAACGGTGTTGGAAAATATACAGTTAATAAAGGAACTTTAACGAACCAAGGATATGAGTTTACATTGAATTTTGTTCCGATAAATACGGTTACTTCTGTTGGTGGAGAAACACGTGGTTTTGTTTGGCGGTTTGATCCCAATTTCGGTTCGGTGTTCAATCAATTGATTGATAAATTGAAGTCCAAGGATAAAGTGTTGCAGGACGAAATTACTTATACGAATTATCTAGATGGTTCGGTGCAAATCGTGGGACGTCCCGTGAATACATTTTATTCTTACCGTTTCAAGGGATTAAGTCCCGTGGATGGTCGCCCAATGTTCTATGGGGCGGACGAGAAAATGATGGTTGATGGACAGGAAGTGGACACAAAGGATGTATATGAGAAAATGACTCAAGAAGAGGTGTACGAGCAAGTATTGACTCGTTCTGGTTGTCGAGAGCCTTTCTTGCAGGGAGGAATCAGGAACTATTTTGGTTGGAGGAATATCGGATTGAACATTAATTTGTCTTATAGTATCGGATCTAAAATTCGGTTGATGAAGATGTATGGTAGTGCAAATACTTTCGCTCCTGGTCCGGAAACGAATATGAGAAAGGAATTCGTGAACCGATGGAGATCTCCGGGAGATGAACGTGTAACAACAGTTCCGGGATTCTTGGATGCTACTGCATATGGGGAAACGCTCAATAAAGAGTGGTTCCAAAAGATGAGTGTCAATAAGTTTGCTGAAAATATATGGAAAATGTATGATAATTCGGATTTGCGTGTGGCATCTGGGGACTACCTGCGGATTCAGAATGTGTCGTTGCGGTATAATATTCCAACGAGAATATGTAATAAATTGTTATTAAAATCAGCTTACGTAAGTTTGAGTGGTACTAATTTATATACGTTTTGTAGTAAAAAGTTAAAAGGACAAGATCCTTCTCAGTCCGGAACATCGGATTTGGTGAATTTGTCTATTCGTCCTCAATATTCTTTTCAATTGAATCTTACTTTCTAATAGTTGCAAGGATGAGAACATTTAATTTATTATTAGTGATTACAGGATGTTTATTGCTAGGGGCATGTGGGGATTTCCTGAAAGAGTATTCTAAAGAATTGACTTACGCACAATCGTGCAAGGATTTGGATGAGATATTAATCGGTAATGGGTATTTTACATCCGGGGTAAGTTCAACGTTTACCGCATCTTCTTTTCAAAAAGGGACTTTTTATTACCCTTGGTTACAAGTTATGGATGATGATTTGGAAGAATATAGTTTTGGCGAGTTTGGTACGGGAACAGCATTGTATAATTTACGTCCCTTTTATGCTTGGCAGCAAGTTCCTTTTCAGGATCCGAAAGGACTTCCCTTTGATGATCCGACTTGGAAAAAGCTTTATGAACATATAGGCTATTTAAATGTAATTATTGCTCAAGTGAAGGAGTTTACTCATGAACCGGAAGAAGACCGGAATCGAGTGCAAGGGGAAGCGGAATTTTTGCGAGGGGCATGTTATTATTTGTTGGTAAATATGTATGCAAAACCGTATGTGAAGGCTTCTGCAAAGGATGATTTGGGTGTGCCTTTAAATGTAACTGAAAAAATTGAGGATAAGTATTTTAGTCGTGATAAAGTGGCGGATGTGTATGAGCAGATTGTACGAGATTTAAAAAATGCAACGGAGCATTTGGAAGGGATTCAGCAATCTACGATCTATCGTGTGAATGCCAAAACAGCCCATATCTTGTTGAGTCGTGTGTACTTGTACATGGGAGAATGGGAGCTTGCAATTGCAGAGAGTGAGAAGGCGATAGCCTTGGGATGTCCTTTGTGGGATTTGAATGATTTTAATGCGACAGATATTAAAGGAGGAAGTTCGTCTGCCCCTTACACGAAAGCGAACTATATGAACTCGACAGGTTCCCCTGAGGTTTTATTCACACAAGGTACGAACGCAATGAATTTACTGACAAATGATAATAGTGACAAGGGGCGATACCGGGTGTCGGATGAGTTGTTTGCCTTGTATCGTAAATACAACGAGCTAGAACAAGTTCGGGATTTGCGTGATACTTGTTATTTTACCCCTGCAATATCAAATACTGCTTATCGTTACTCTCGCAAGAATGGATCTTTGGCACAGGAGATTGACGTGTTCGATTGTTTTGTTGTTCGTACTGCTGAGGCGTATTTGAATAAAGCGGAAGCGGAAGCAATGCTAGAAAGACCGGAAGCAGTTGGGACTATAAAGATATTGCTTGAAAATCGTTTTCAGAATGGCAAAACTCCTAACGTGATTGACGGTTTG
Organism: Butyricimonas sp. RTP31003st1_G1_RTP31003_210430; assembly: GCF_040920905.1. Lineage (NCBI taxonomy): Bacteria > Pseudomonadati > Bacteroidota > Bacteroidia > Bacteroidales > Odoribacteraceae > Butyricimonas > Butyricimonas sp. RTP31003st1_G1_RTP31003_210430. Next base: position 97,830 of record NZ_JBCOSQ010000007.1, read on the forward strand.
AATGGTAAGGAACTGGTTCGTTTTATACGGGAAGAACGTCGGAGAGAGTTGTGTTTTGAATGTCATCGTTGGTTTGATTTACGTCGTTATGCCGTATGTGAGAAATACCCGGAAATGAAGGAGATCACGCATAAGTTATTGGGTCCCGGCATTGCGGAAGGTGTGCTAATGGGGGATGCGGTACTGAAGGAGTATGGAAAGGATGCGGCTTGGGTTATGCCAATTCCGACGTACGAGATAGACTTTAACAAGGGAAATATGGTGGACAATGAAGAACGTCCAGATAGACCGATTCCATCGTTGTAAGTTGATTGAGTTCTAATTTAATAGAATATAGAGATGAGAAAATTTTTGTTTGTATATAGTGTTTTGTTGCAGTTCTTTTTGATGTCTTGTCAGAAAGAAGATGATTTGAATCCGTCGGGCATGGATACTAATTTGTTTGCTATTCAGAATAAGACAGGACGGTTTAACGAGCTGGCGTATCAGATATACCAGGAAACAGGTGTTTCGATCTTTGTGAACGATACGGTTGCGAAAGTGGAGCAAGGGGTTGATGCGTATGGAAATCCACGTTATCATTATGAAATCTTCGCTGTTGGTTATAATATTTTTACAACTTCGCCTACAGCTATAGCGTTATCTGCAGACACGAATGCAATGGTTGAGGCTGCTCGTGTGATAGAGGAGAAGGTGATCCCGAATTTACCCAGAAAGCGTGAATATAGGCCTTATGCTATTCTGTTGGTTGACACTCTTTCCACGCCCACGTATGGTTGGAATTCGACAGCGGGACGGATGCCTAATTATAGACCCGATTATGCTTACAAGAGTATGTTGGGCATTACTGTTGGTCGACTTGCAGACATATTAAGTATGAGTACAGATGAAAAATCTTATTGGGCAGGAATGGTTTTAGGTACTAATTTAGTGGAAAGGATTACGAGTTTGTGTGCTGAAGAGCTGGAAGATTTTTACGTGATAACGGATACAGCAGCAAATTCTTTTTACTCGCAAAAGTATTATTGGAATACTCAAAATGGACTTATTCAACCTTTATACAATGCTGATCCAAAGGATTTGGGCTTTTTAGATTGGATGCTTACTGGACCAGATCGGTATACCACGATGCAGTTGTTGTACAAGAATACTCCTTCGAAAACGGTGGATGTGACGATGTATATTGCGGCCATATATGCTTATTCAGAAGAGGAGTTTCGGATAAAGTACGGAAGTTATCATAAATGTGTGGAAAAGTATATGGTTATGAAAAATATTCTGTCTTATTTTAAAAATAAGTACGATATAGAATAGTTGTTTGTAATACAGGGAGCCGAAAATATCTTCCGGCTCCCTTGCTTGTATGTATGTTTAGTGTCGGTTAGCCGATACTACGGGAGTTTATTGTATAAAAATTACAGGTGTATGAGAAAGATTTTAAGAATTATCGGGTTGTGCGTGTGTTGTTGGGGGCTATGCGTGGAGGAGGGGATCGGACAGGTACGGGAGCACCAAGGACTTACTATCGGGGAGTTCGTGCAGCCGACGGCGCAACGATATAAGGGAATGTTTAATGTTTACGTGCAGGAGGGGCGGTATTTCGTGGAGATTCCCAAACGGTTATTGGGACGGGATATTGCAGCGATGCAGGTGTTGGCGAAGGGATCTGCCCAAAATAAAAGGGCGGATACTCAATTGCTGGGGTATGCGGGAGATCCTTTGTCTACCCGGTTAATTCGTTTCGAGGTTGGGAGAGAGAATGAGGTGTGGCTGGTGGAGCCGGAAACTGATAAATGGGTAAAGGATACGACAAGCGAGATTGTCCGGTTGATGAAAACGACGGAACGTAAGCCTGTTGCCATGATTTTTGACGTGAAGGCAACGGGGGATGAGAGTGTGTTGATTGATATGACGGAGGTCTTGTTGACGGACAATAATATATTTTCATTAAAAGATATGAAAGCAACGCTTGGTCTGGGTGGTTATCAAGCCGATCGGGCGAGCGTGGCCGGATGTAGTGTGTTTTCGGATAATGTGGTTTTTCGGATGATTAAATGTTACGGGGCGGGAGCCGCACCACAATTGTCACCTTTCGCCCGGGAGGAGAAGGTGGAACAGAATCCGACGGTGTGGGAATTGGCGGTGTCTTTACGTTTGTTGCCAGAAGAGCCGATGCGTCCGAGATACGAGGATAAACGGGTTGGGTATTTCGTGGTGAAGGGTACGGAGTACGGGGATTCGTTGAAGATGAAACAAGCGACATACGCCTGCCGGTGGAGGATGGAACCTAGGCCGGAAGAGGTGGAGAAATATAAACGGGGGGAATTGGTGGAACCCCGGAAACCGATTGTTTTTTATATAGATTATGATATTCCGGAATTTATGATCCCTCATTTGATCGAGGGAGTACGGGATTGGGAGAAGGCGTTTGAACGGGCGGGGTTCAAGAATGCGATCGTGGCGAAACGGATGCCCCAACCTGAAGAAGATCCGGATTTCCGACCGGAGGATGCACGGAATTCAATTATTTCGTACAAGGCCTCACCGATTGGGAATGCTTTCGGGTTGCAAACAAGTGATCCGAGAACCGGGGAGATTCTAGGAGCCCGTATTTCCTTGTTCCATTGTGTACGCGATTTGTTGCAGAAATGGTATTTTGCCCAAGCGGGTGCGGTGGATGAACGAGTGCATCATTTCCCTTTCCCGGAAGAGGTGATGGGGAGACTGGTACGTTACCTTGTTTCTCATGAGGTGGGGCACACGTTGGGATTACGACATAATTTTTATAGTAGCAGTACTTATTCTGTCGAACAGATCCGGGATAAGGATTACGTAAAAGAACATGGACACACGGCATCGATCATGGATTATGCCCGCTTTAATTACGTGGCGCAACCCGGTGATGGAATTGCGTTGGAAGATTTGGTTCCGAGGTTGGGCGAGTATGATTTGTTTGCTATTGAGTGGGGATACCGTTATTTCCCGGAGATGAAGGACGAGCAGGAGGAAAAAGCTTATTTGCGGGCGTGGACTACTCGGCAAAGGACTGAGAACGAGCGTCGTTTCTTTGGTACGGAGTATGATGCTCGTAATCCCCGTTGCCAGAGTGAGGATTTGGGAAATAATAATATGAAAGCGAATGAGCTGGGAATGGAAAATCTGAAACAGATCGTGAAAAATATAACGGTCTGGACGGAAGGAGATGATACATTTGGTTCCATTCAGGCAGAGATGTACAAGGGGGTATGTGATCAGTATTTGAAATATATCACTCATGTGGTGAATAATATCGGAGGACATTTCGTGTATGATAAATCACGTTTGGAGGGGGCAGGTATGGATATGCCTATCGGCAGGGAACAACAGAAGGAGGCATTGGCTTTTTTGGACAAGCATTTTTTCCATGCCCCGGAGTGGTTGTTTGAAGAGCATTTGACGGATATTGCTCGAATGAATAAAGTACGGGTGATGCGGATGTTGTACGGGATGATATGCAAGCAGTTGACCGGTTCTTTCTTAAAAATGTCGGAACAGGAACAGATGGAAGAGTGTACATATACTTTGCGGGAGTGTTTGGACGATTTGTATGGAATGATTTTTACAGAGGCCTTGAATAATCAACCGGTGACACCGTGCCGCAGGGAGTTACAACGGATGTACGTGGCGAGTTTGAGAGGCGTGATGGAACGGGATTTTGTGGATAACCCGGCAATTACTTCTTTGATTTTTGAACAGTTGGAAAGGATAAAGGCGGATGCCCGGAAGGCCGGAAAGAAGAGCAGGGATTTTATGACGAGGGCGTACTGGAATAATTTTAAATTTTAGATTTACGATTGAAGAATTGCCGATTGAGTGATTGTTGATTTTTAGATTAAATGATTGATGATGAAAAGATATTTGATTAGTATAGTATTGTTGCTGGTTGCGATTGGTGGTTTCGCACAGGGGAAGGAACCGATGGCGTTTACTGCCTTTTTTAAGAACGGGATGGAGAAGGCGGAAGGGATTCTACCGGTTTACAAGGGGGCAGATAAGTATTATTTGGAGATTCCTGTGAATTTGTTGGGACGGGAGATGTTTTTTTCCGGGGTAGTGATGAGGGGAACGGGGATTCCTTACGCGATGACGGAAGGAATGGGGGTTGCCGTGTTCAAGGCAGAACCGGGAAACCGGGTGTCATTGTCGAAAGGGATCTTGGGGGAACGGGTTTCCGATACGACTTCTGGGATGTATAAGTTGATGGCGGAACGGATGCTGGAGCCAGTTCATGTCATGTATCCCGTTGTGGCAAGAGGAACGGATGGGGCGAGTCCGATTATTGAGATTACCTCACTGGTGAAAACGAGTCCGGAATGGTTTGGTAGTGCCGAGAGAGGTGCCGCTGATGCATCTAGTTCAGAGATTACGGGAGTGAAGAAGTTGGAGGACGGGGTGAAATTTTCTGTGGTACGAGTTCATTCGTTCGCGAAACAAGGATTCTTAGGAGTGCCGGGAAAAGAGGGAATCGTGCCGATTGAAATGGAATGTATTATACGGGTGTTGCCGGAAAAGTCGATGGTGGTACGTTACGCTGATCCTCGTGTCGGTTACCGGACGTTGAGTTATTTGGATTACGGGAGTAACCCGCAGGGGGTGAAGAAAGAGTCGTTGATTTATAAATGGAATCTTTCGGTAAACCCGAAAGATCAGGAGTTGCTGCAGCGAAATCAGTTGGTTGAACCGGAGAAGCCGATTGTGTTTTACATTGCCCCGGAGGTACCGGAACGTTTTCGTCCGGCTATTCGGAAAGGAATTTTGGCTTGGCAGGCGGCTTTTGAGCAGGCTGGTTTTAAGGATGCAATACAGGTGAAGGATGCGGATCAGAATGTGGATTTAGCGTTAGCGGATGCTGTTGTGTGTTGTTATCCGGGGAGTGGAAATGTGAGTTCTTCTATTTTGGTACATCCGAGGACGGGGGAGATTTTGAAGTGTCGGGTGAATGTTCCGTATTATTTCATGTCGGATGATATGAGAGAGTATTTGTTACAATGTGGGAATGTGGATGAGCGTGTGATAAAGGATTTGGCTGACGAGGAGCTGGTGATGGATTTGTTGCGTTATAAGGTGTCTTCGGAAGTGGCGAATGTTTTCGGGATGCTCCCGAATTATGCGGCTAGTATGGCGTTTTCAGCCAAGCAGATGAGAAATCCGAAATGGGTTGCCGAGAACGGGTACACGGTTTCCGTGACGGATGAATTGCCTTTTAATTATGCGGTTCAACCGGGAGATGGCGTAAACGTGAAAGATTTGATCCCGCGGGTGGGATCTTATGATCGGTGGGCGATTATGTGGGGTTACAAACAATATTCAGCGGTGACCGATGCGGAGAAGGATAGATTGATCTTGAATCGATTATGCGGTTCTGTGAAAAAGGCAAAAGTGTTGTGTTATAGAGGTTTTGATAGTAATAATTCAATGGGTGTACGGGGTGATTTGGGGAAAGACCGGGTTGTAGTGACAGAATTGGGAATGAAGAATTTGGAGAGAATGTACCCGAAATTGGAAGAGATTACGGCAAAAATAGATGGAGAGGGATGGGGTGAGTTGGAAAAAATGTATTCTAAGGCTCAATCTTTGTATTGCGATTATTTGAAACAGGTCGGGGGATTGATTGGCGGGCGGTATACCGCTCCCGTGATAAAGGAAAGTGATGAAAGACCGGTTACGTTTGTTTCCCGGGAAGAGCAGAAGGAGGCAATGGAGTTTATGAATCGTTATTTGTTCGCGGGGATTCCGGCATGGTTTGACAGTAGTTTAAACTTGAAGAATGGGTGGCTGACGATTGAAGAGATGGTTAGGCGGTTCGTGGGTTCTTGGATGAAAGAGAAATTGGACGAGGGATGTATCGGTATTTTGTTGCAAGGGGAAATAGCTGATGGGAAGAATGCGTACACGGTAGAGAATTTCTTTAACGATTTGGATCGTATGATTTTTAATGATTATCGAGTTACCGAAGTGACGAGTGTACATCGGAAAAATGTACAGTATAGCTACGTGAAGGGTATGGCGGATGGTATGGTGGAAGTGCAGGGAAAGCCCAAGTCCGAAGAGTATATGATGGTGATGAAAATGCACGCCCGGGAAATGAAGGAGAAATTGGAACAATTGGGTGAATCTCATCGAGATAAGGGGGAAAGAGCGTATTTCAGAAGTTTGGCGGCAAAACTTAAATTGTGATCTGTTATGAAAGGAATTGTTTTATGTTTGATGTTCGTGACGTTGTTTCTGGTGGCAGGAGGATGCCACCGGGGCACGGACGGGAAACAGGGGTTGAAGGTTTTGTATGTGGGTTTTAATCCAGACCGGGAGTTACCTCCTAGGAATTTTGCTCACGGGGCGGGAATCGCGAAAAGTCGTTACGAGAAAGATATGAGGGAGAGAATGCCTGCATTTGAAAAATTGCTGAAGCAGTATTTCGTAAAGGTGCAAACGGTGGATGCCCGGGATTATGAAGAGAGTATGACGGAAGAGTTTGATGTGATCGTGTTTGACGGGCTACCGGAGCCTGTCTACCCGAAACAGGAAGAAGTAGAAACCGAGCTTGCTCCTGTTGCAAAAAAGTTGGCAGACGTGGTGGACACGAAAGCTTTGTTTGCTGCACATTATTTTTCGGATCAGTATAGTAAACCGACTTTGTTGGTTGGTGATAAAACAGGAATTTTAGGGGCTGCACTGGGGTTGAAACTGAACTGGTATTGCCGTTGTCTGGATGCCCATGCTTATGATGTTCGGGTGGATCACCCGATTTTTCAAGGACCACTGTCCGTGGATATGAAGTACGAGAGACGAATAGCCCCCTCGTCGGCTATTTCAGGGGTGGAAGGTGTGACTACACCGGGAGTGATGGATATGTGGCGGGTGCAAACGGAGGGGTATCGTGAAGGAGGACGGGAACGTTACCGGCAGGGATTGGTGGCTTTCGGAGATGGTTTTGAAGAGAATGGTGACGGGGAACGGATTGCCGGAGGGGTGAGTGATAAATACCGAAATGCGGTGGCAATCGGACGACATGGTAATTTTTTCATGTGGGGATTTGCGGCAGACCCGAATTATATGACGGAAACGGCACAAAGGGTGTTTATTAATGCGATATGTTATATCAGTAAGTTCGATGGAAAAGTTCCTGTGACGAGAAAGTACGAGAGTGGTTATGTGACGAGGGAAAAGTTACGGCAGCAACTGGCCTTATTCGAACGAGATACATTTGAACATTACCGGGAGGCAAGAAAGGCTTATAACGAGAAATTGATGGAGTTGAAACGGGAAGTCGAGGATCTGAATGCCGCGGGAAAAGAGGTGCCGGGTGATTTGATGGGACAGGCGTGGCCTCAGCCTCAGAAGGTGATGGAGTACGAGGAGTATCTGAATAGCTATTTGAAAAGAGATCGGGAAAGAGCCGGATGTTCGGATGCGGAAGAGTATCGTGTGTATTTGAAGGAGAATATGGATTATTTCTACGGGGGGACGGGTAATTTTTCTTTCCGGGTAGATCGGGATTTGAAACAATTGGGGATTGCCGTGGGGGACGTGAAAGGATTGGAGAGGGCTATCGAGTTGTTGGAGGGTTCTCCGGAAGAACGGGAAAAGGGAGAACGTTTGTTGGCTCGCTATTCTACGGAAAATTTTTCGACCGTGGCGGAATGGAAAACATGGTTGGATGAGGTGAGGGACCGTTTGATCTTTTCGGAGGCGTGCGGGTATAAATTTGTTGATAAAGTTAAGGGGATGGCTATCAATCGGATCGATAAGACACAAGGGGGTGTACAGCAGGATAACCCCGTGAGCGTGCTTGCCATGAGGATTGGGAAGGAGATTCAAGTGCAATTTACAATGAAGGAGGGTTTCCATATTTATGCCAATTCGGGAGAGGAAGGAGCTTACGTGTTGACAGATGTTAAGTTTGAATACCCTAGAGGTATTGAGCCGGATGGTAAATTGAAAGTGCCGGAAGGGAAAGCGTATGAGGCAGATCCCAAGGTGAAAATTTACGAGAAGAAAGTAACGCTTGTTCAGCCCGTGAAGGTTACCCCGGCCGATAATAAAGGTGTGATTATTTGTACGGTGACTTACCAGGCTTGTGATGATATGATTTGTATGCCACCGGTGACGGAAGAGATTGAGGTGATGAATCTTTAGTGAGTGTAATGATATTTGATAATAAAAAATGAATCTGATGAAACAAATTATTTTAGTATTGGTCGTGTTGTTCGCCGGAATGAATTTGGCAAACGGACAGATTGAAACGGAACCGGAGAAGTATGGTTTTAAAGTATGGACGGGAAATGATGTACCTGATTTCGAGGTGATGATGACGAATGGTAAGGCTATTAAAATGAAAAAATTGCGGGGAAAAGTGGTGTTGTTGGATTTTGTGGGTACGCAGTGTACGCCTTGTATCGCGGGGTTGAAAAAATTCAAGAAGGAAATATTCGAACGTTTTAAAGGGAAAGATTTGGTGGTTGTTCCTGTTATCGTGAAGTATAAAAATGAGGAGGATATAAAAAAGTTTCAGGAACGTTTCGGATTTGATTTTCCTTTTGGAAAGGATAAAGATAGAAAGATTGCCAATTTGTTTTTCGAGGGGGGAATACCCCGTTATTTCGTGATTGACAGGAAAGGG
>NZ_JBCOSQ010000008.1:0-103768 GCF_040920905.1 Butyricimonas sp. RTP31003st1_G1_RTP31003_210430
TCTGGTAACCGGTCACTACCACCTCTTCCATTTCACTCACATCCTCTTCCAACACCACGTTGATCTCCTTCTGTCCCGTGTAAGTCACCGTTTTCGTTTTCATCCCGACAAACGAGAATTCCAACACGATCGACTGTTGATCCGGGATAGACAATTTATAGGTTCCGTTTATATCCGTGGCCGTACCTAAACTGGTACCTTTCACCAGAACGGTTACCCCCGGAAGCGGAGCGTTGTCCTTGTCCACCACTTTACCCGAAATCTCCACGGATTTCACGTTCACCTGTGTTGCCGGTTTTCGGGAAACAACAATCACGTTATCGACCAATTCGTATCCGAAATTCTGTCCGAACACCAATCGAACGAAGTCGGCTACCGAGGCATTCTCCAGATCAACGGACACTTTCTTATTCACATCAATCTCCTGTTTATTAAAAAAGAAATCCTGTTTTAATTGTTTTTCCGCGCTTCGGACGGCCTCTTCCAAGCTGACATCTTTTAATTTCAGATTAATAACTGCATTCTGACTGGAAGCCGTTGCCGACACGTGGGTTAACCCCACCAGCATCAGGAATATCATAACCCTCACACCATGGAATAGGTTAAAAAATCCCCTGTATGTACCGGAATGGCACAAACTAAACTTTTTTTTCATAACTTTGAATTTCAAATTAATTATTGAGGTTCTCTTTTGGAGAATCAGACGAGGGTTGTTGACGGCAATCCTCGTTTTTTCTCCTACTTACTTTTTATTGTCACTTTTATTGTTCGTCCATTTATATCAAAAATAACATTACTCGTTTTTTCCACGATAGCTAACACGTTTTTCAAATCCATATCCCGGTTAATCGCTCCCCGGAATTCATAACCTTTCGCCTCCGGAGCCAGATAAACCACATCAATATCATACCACCGTTTCAACTGACACATCAAGTCTCCCAGGGTTGTAGAAGGGAAAACAAAACGTCCCTGCCGCCAAGCCGTGAATTGCTCGACCTCCACCTCTTTCAATTCTGTTTTGCCCGATTTCAAGTTCAAAACACTCTGCATACCCGGCCGTAAAGTCACCTCTTCATGTTCTTTCTCCGAGGTAAACCGCACCTGCCCCTCCACCAACGTGGTATATATATAGTCTTCATCCCCATATGCCTTAACATTAAACGAAGTTCCCAGCACGGTAACATTCGACTCTCTCAGATGAACAACAAAACGTCGAGATGTATCTTTTCGCACGTCAAAATATGCCTCTCCCCTTAAATACACCTCCCGTTTCCCCACACCGAATTGTACAGGAAACCGTAGTTCCGATTCGGCATTCAACCAAACCCGGGTTCCATCACTTAGTTCTAATTGATAAAAACCTCCCGTCGGAACTTTCAGCGTGTTGTATAAAACTTCCGTCACGTTTTCATCCAACGCCTTTGCTTGCACGTAAGTCAATCCCTGCAAAGAATCATCTTTGATACCGGATACGCCATGATCTTGAATTTGTCGTCCGGAACCGTCCAACAGGACACGCTTACCATCTGCCAAAATCAATTCCACGTTAGCCATTTTATGCTGGGTTAAATTAACCTGTTGAGGAAATTTTTGTTCAAAAGCCCAATAGGAATCATTCCACAAATACAATACACTTAACGCAACACACAACACGACGGATGCCGCCACGGACCAGCGCGTAACCAGTTGACGTTTTTTCTTTCGACTAATGGCTTGATGTAAACGTTCCCGCTCTTCTCCCTTTACTACCTCAAAATTCCAGTTCGTGTATTCCTCCCGGATCGCAACGAATTCCCTCAACATCTCCACGTGTTCCGGATCACTCATCCAAGCCTCAACCAGCCCGTTATCCAATTCATTTCGACGTGTAAGGATCTGATTAGCAAACTCTATATCTTTCTCGCTATACTTCATCTCTTTCTATTTTTCACAGCTAATACACGCACCCCTAAAAAATGGGCGACAAGAGAAATAAAGTTTTTTGAAAAAAATTCAGCATACTGGTTACAGATACCCGTCTATAACAAATAAATAACTGAACACATGAATATTACATTCCTTTTAGACACAAAAGAAGCATGATCAGATCCTCCTGCAATTCATCCCGTAAGAATTTCAAGGCGCGGGTAATATGCGTTTTTACAGTGTTCACGGTAATGTCCAGTTCTTCCGCCACCTCCTTGTACTTCTTCCCTTCCACCACACATTTTACCAATACCTCTCGCTGTTTTTCCGGTAATTGCGCCAATTTTTCCTCCAAACGCACCAATCGTTTCTCATAATCGTCCAATTCCTCATTTGCAGCCTCCAGTAATTCAGTCACGGCTTGCTCGTTACCGGTTACCACACGCAAATGCCTTAAATAATTCAATGCACAATTCTGGGCCAACGTGAACAAATAAGATTTCACCGGATAAACCGGATTTAGACGTTTCCGGTTACTCCACAACGTCAGGAAAGCATCATGAACAATATCCTTTGCCACCTCTTCATCCCGCACGTAATTAAACACGAAACCCATCAGTTTCGTGAAATGCAATTCGAACAAATCCTCAAAAGTCTTATTGTCTAAAAGTTCATTCGCCATATAGTATTCGTAATTAATACGCCCGGGACTTCGTTTTGACAAAATTAATTAATTTATTAAACTAAAAAAATAACATACCAAGATAATGATTTACAAAAAAAGAGGAATTACTGCTCGGATGCCGCAATTCCTCGATAAACTTTTCAAAAAATTATTCTAATAAATTTCAGATATACTCTTTTATCAATATTATTCTCTTCAGAACACAACAAGTTGTATTCATTTCTGTAATTCAGATTCAATTATTTTTTTCAAACGAGGATCTGTAGGACGAGGAGCCTCCTCCATAACGACACATCCTTTCTTGTCAAAGACGACAAAACGAGGTACCCCTACAATATGATAGTCTTCCGCAAACTGACTTTGGTCTCCAGCATGTAACTGAATACCTTCTAAGTTTTTTTCTTTAACAAAGTCAATCCATTTCTGTCGATCTTTTTCTTTATCCAACGAGATCCCGATAAACACGACATCCTTACCTTGTAACTCCTCTTCCAGCTTTTTTAAATAAACATATTGTGCCAAACAGGCTCCACAAGTCATTGTCCACACATCCACGACAACCACCTTGCCTTTGAAGTCCGATAAAGAGATCTTTTTCCCATTCACGTCCGTATACATGAAATTTCTCGCCGGTTGCCCAGCTAAAGAAGGATATAATTTAGTGGCCATCAGTTTAGCCCTTTCCTTTTGATCCTCCGTCAAAAGTCCCTCATTCTCCTTCATAAAAGTTTCGTATTCAGGATAATATTTTGCATGAATAGAGAACATATATAAAAGAACTTCTCCACGTAACCGATCGTTACTAAATATCTTTTCACCTTGCCCATCCGGATCAATTCTATAGGTAAAATTGTAATACATTATCAATAGATCAAAACCCGTCGGGAACAACAATAAATCATCCGAAGAAAATTTCTCTTCAGAAAGAATGGAATCGTAATAAGTAGGCCAATCAGAACGTTGAGGATGTACACTCCGTGGTGACATCAGAAACGATATTGCATAGTAATCCACGTCATAATCAATCTTCTTATGAATCAACTTGTCAAATCCAGAATTTCCACTCCTAATTGTTTTTTTCACGGAATCAATTTTTGTAACGAATCTCGTAAACCAAGGGAAAAACTCTTTATAAGTTACCCCTCTTCCTGTCATGGCACGCAAATCATTCACATATTTTTCCCATTGATAAAGAGCCTTATTCTCTCTCGTATTTTTCCCCGTCAACACAGCCCCCTGTTCCAACAAATCAATCTGAATCTTTTCTCCACCTTTCACATAAACAGGAAAATTTTTTTGTTTATCACCCAAAGCATAAAAACCCGGCTTTTCCGGTACAAACGCAAAACGATAAGCCCCATCCTGTTCTACCGTAGCTGTTGTACATTCTTTCACTCTTCCGTTCTCCACTGAAAAAAGTGAAATTTTCGGTAGTTTTTTATACTTGACAATGCCTTCCAAAGTTGTTTGCTTTTGTGCAAATACAACCATATTCACACAAAGAAACAACAATGATAATAATACTCTCTCTTTCTTCATAATCTAATCATCTCCAGAACAAAAAAGTTCATTCATTATTTTTGCAATTCTTTTTCGATCATCTTCTTCAGCATAGGATTAGAAGGACGAGGTGCATTTTCAGTAACTATATTCCCTCTTTTATCAAACAACATAAAACGTGGGATTCCTTTAATTTCATAATCTCTAGCTATCTGGCTCCATCCTGAAGCGTGTAACTGCACTCCTTTCAAATTTTCCTTCTTCACGAAATCAATCCATTTCTGTTTATCTTTAGCCTCATCCAATGATACACCGATAAATACCACGTCCTTTCCGTGCATCTCTTCTTCCAACTTTTTCAAGAAAGGAAGTTCCCCTTTACAAGGTCCGCACCAAGTGGCCCATACATCTACCACTACAACTTTCCCCTTAAAATCAGATAAAGAAACTTCTTTCCCGTTTATATCCGGATAAATAAAATTCTTTGCAGGCTTACCAGCCTCAGAAGGACGCAATTTCGCTGCAATAGCTTTGGCTCTTTCTTTTTGATCTGGTGTCAAGATCACTCCATTTTGTTCCATGAAAAGCTCATATTCCGGATAAAACTTCGCAGCTGCTGCAAATGTCCATAAAAGAGCCTCTCCTTTCAACTGATTATTATTCAATGCATCAGCACCTTTTCTATCCGCCTCACTCATTGTTGCAAAATTAGTATAAGCTAACACCATATTAATCCCCCGCGGAAATTGTAATACGTCTGCAGAAGTAAATTTTTTGTCTGATACGATCGTGCTAAAAAAGGCAGGCCAATCAGAACGTTGAGGATGTGCAGTACGCGGTGTCATTAAAAACATCATGGCATAATAATCCACGTCGTAATCTATTTTCTTCCGAATTAATTCATCAAATTTCGGATCTCCGCTTTTAATTGCTCCTTTTATTGAATCAATCTTAGTTATGAACTGGGTAAATTCCGGAAAAAATTCTTTGTAAGTTGTCTGCGCCACCATCGTCACGATAGACTGATAACGAATATTATTAGCAAAATCTTCCCACTGGTAAAGAGCTTGATTTTCCTTTGTATTCTTTCCCGTCAGCATGGCTTTTTTCTCCAATAAATCAATATTGATCTCTTCTCCTCCCTTCACGTAAATCGGAAAACTCATTCGACGATCTCCCACTGCATAGAAACCGGTCTTCTTCGGAACAAATGTAAAACTATAGGAACTATCACGCCCCATCGTTGCCGTGGCACATACTTTCATGTCCCCATTCTCAACCTCGAAAAGCGTTATTTCCGGAGTCCGTTTGTGTTTTACAAAACCCTTTACCGTTGTACTTTTTTGAGCAAATAAAGTTACACTTGTACAAAGTACCCACAATAATAAACTAATCTTTTTCATACATACATTTTTAAATACAATACCCTATATTCTGTCTTATCATTATTTTACAAGGACAAAGAGGTAACAAGGGAAGGGGAATCCCCTTCCTTGAACAAATACCTCAACTCCAAATTCTTGAATTACTTATTTACATATACCCGAAATCCGTCATTAATGTCTTTATGATTTCATATTTTTCCAATACTAATGGATAATCGGCATATAATTCTTTAAATTCCTTCTCGCTATATTGAAAATAGGCCAAAACAAAATCTTCTAAATCATTGGCCTTTGTCAACGTGTAATATATCCATTGTGATGGATCTTTTCCTTCATTCATTGCATAATATCGACTATCATAGTCTAAGAAACCATACACTTCACATTTTGCAGACGGCATGGCAGCACTAGGAGATGGAGTAACCATTTGCTGATAGTAACTTAATTTTTTGACTGGATCGTAACTAACCATATAAAAATCTGACAATTGTTCTTCATCCAATTGTTTCAACGCCAATGTCGCTAAAATAAGCCCTTTGTGTTTATTTTGTTCCTCTGGCGTCATTTTAGCAATTGATTTCACTTGTCCTATTGCTAATGTCAATGTCCCCTGGTACACGTTTAAATCTTTTCTCTCCACAGCCCACCCATTCATACGCATCTCATACAAAGAATCCAATAAAAGAATAGAATTAAAATACATATTTTCGGGTAATGCCGGTATAAGATAATTATCTAAAAAAGAAATTCCTGCCAACTGATCTTCCAGGCTTTCCAATAAAGAATACCTTCTGGATTGTAGTCCATTATCTGTGACCGGAGCCCCAACCGTGTAATTTATATCTAAAGTACAATAATACATAACGGGATTCCCATAATAATCCACTCCGCGTTCTTCCACTCCGATCGTATCATTTACAAAAACAGGTATTCCGTATTTTTCATACAACAAAAATCTTTCATGTCCAATGTGATCTTCTGAGTCCTCGATCACAAACCAATCCCGATCCGCACTGGACGGTTTCAATTCGTTTTCATCACTACATCCTACTGTTAGAAAACAAGCCAATATAAACCATATATATTTTTCCATATCTTTCATCATTAAAAACGTATAAATGCCTCTCGATCCGGTCTTGTCTCATTATCAACCATATTTCCTTTATTAAACTCAATCACATGTTGGGGAATCGGAATCACATATGCCGGTTCTGATTCATACATGTTCAGTTTATAACTACCAACATATGTTACCTGTCGGATTGAATTATCGTAGAAATAATGATCATGTACAATCTCTTTTGTAGACGGGTATTTCGGATGTACAGCATAACGACGTAGATCAAACCACCGATGTCCTTCTCCGCATAATTCCCGACGCCGTTCGTCCCGAATCAATTCAATCAGTTTTTTTCCACTTCTCGCATCCAATTCTTTATATTCTGCCGCTACAATCCGTTTCACACGTAACTCTTCCAATACAGCCATTGCCTCCGCATCTTTCCCTAACATAGCTAAAGCCTCCGCCTTATTTAATAACACTTCAGGCAAACGCAGTAAAAATTCAGAAGATGCAGTTGTCAAAGAAGATGTTGTCTGTTTCTGGATATATCGTTTACTCGTCGGATCTGTCTGATTCACATACATGAAAAATGTAGGACGCAAATCTGTCCCCCAATCTTGCTCCTTACTGTACATTTGAACAAGATCTTCAGAAGCTTTATATCTGTTGACACGAGCAAGTTCACTCCCGGCTGCAATACCAAAAGCGCTTATATTTCCAGCAAAAGCACCCGCCCCTTGAGTAAAAATTGTTTCCACAGAAGTTTGATGTATCACATCAACCGGAACAATATCGTGTATTCCATATATATCTGCAGGAGAAGCTACTGTTTGTGCAAATTCATTATAATCCAGTAAAGCATAATCCCCTTGTAGAACAGAATCTGCAGCTTGTAGAGCAGCCTCATACTCACCTAAATACAAGTAGACACGGCTCAAAAAAGCCTGAACAGCATGATAATTTGCTTGAAAACCACTTTGATGTGCCTTCCCCTTTAACAAGCGAGCAGAAGCCTCCAAATCACTCGTAATTAATGCATAAGTTTCTTCCACTGTATTTCTCTTAAAATAAATATCTTCAATATACTCCGTGGTCTTCAAAGGTACACCCAAATCCGTTGAAGCCGACTCTTTCACGTAAGGCTTAGCATAAGTATTCACCAAAAAATAATAATAAAAACCTCGTAAAAAATGACATTCTCCACGCAAACGCTCCACTTCTTCCGGGAAATCGGAAATGTCTTTCAGTTTGGATAACACGACATTAATAGCACTGATATTCTTATACAGGGTCACCCAAGTTTCATCCCGATATACCGTATTATTTCTTGTACAAGGATAACTCGCCCAAATAAAGAAATTCTCATAATCTGTATAATTGGAATTCACTACCGATTCTTCCAAATCGTCATCCATCGTATGTAACCACTTAAAACTTGTACCTCGATCAAGATATCCGTTACCGATCAGCACCTCTTCCAAATCCGTTATCGTCTCAGCATACGCCAGATCCTGAGAATACTCCTTCAGAAAGCTATCACAACTTCCGAACAGGAATATCAGCACACTTAAAATAATATATTGTTTCATCATCCTTCAATTAAAACGTTATACTTAAATTCATTGAATATGTAGGACGAATCGAAAGATTCAATTGATCGGCAGTTCCTGATTGTGAAGGATCCTGACCTTTCAATTTTGAACTGCAAATGGTGAATAAATTCGTTCCAGAAATACCGATATCAGCTGATTTCAAATGCAACTTCTTACAGAAACTTTCCGGCAACATATATCGGAAAGAAATGGATTGCAATTTCAAATAATCTCCACTCGCTGTCCGAATATTCGAATTGTCATACATCTGCCAGATATTTTCTGCAAATTTGATCGAGCTGTAATTTCCGGACTTCCACCAAGGCATTAAAGTCTGTGTATATTCACTATTCTGAAGTAATCCCGGAATATTAGTTCTTTTTTCATCTCCGGGCCTTTGCCAACGATGCACAAACTCTCTACGCATATTTCGTTCCGGTAGGAAAGCCACGCTAGAGCCTCCCGAATTTTCCCCATATAACTTCAACAATCGAATTTTTGAACCTAACGAATAAGAAAAATGAATCCCCAACGTCATTCTCTTATAAGAAAAGGTATTAGTAACCCCGCCTTGTATCACCGGTACTTTTGTTCCCGACACCTTCATTACCCGACGGAACACTTCTTCTTTATCCATCTTCACATACTCATCTTTCATTTCCTCGTCAATATCATAAAACATCGGACGTCCATCTATTGCGGACAATCCTGCAAACTTGTAAGAATAAAACGAGTTTAAAGGTTCTCCCTCAATTAACACATCACCATTCAAATAGTCCTCAAATCGAATTTCATCCTGCACTTTATCAAAACTATTATTATTCACGGCCTTTGACAATAATGTATTCACAATTTGTCCGATCTGAGGATCGAAATCCCAACGGAATCCTCCCACCTCTGCACCTGCCTTAATCGGAGTGAAATTGAAACCCAACTCAAAACCTTTATTCTCCAAGGTACCCGAATTAACCACATAGCTATCCATACCATTTATATCCGAGATCGTTTTGGTCAGGAAAGCGTCTTTCGTTTTCTTATAAAAGTAGGAAACAGTACCACGTACCCGATTATCAAATAAAGCAAAATCCACTGATGCATTGATCGTTCCCGTCTTCTCCCAGCGCAAATTTGGATTCGGGTAATGCTTTATTTCCGATTCATATTTACCAAAATCGTCATTATAATCTCCTCGTTCAATGATTAACTCCGGACTTTGATCACTCAAAATATTTCCCTGATAACCATAGGACGCTCGCAGACTTAATAGATTAACCCAACTCACTCCCGCAAGAATATTGGATTTCATATCCCAACTACCGGAAACAGACCACACAGGTAAAATACGTTCATTACTCCGATCTCCAAATTTATTGGAAGCGTCAGCCCTAGTATTAAAATTCAAAGAATAAGTATTATTATAGGTATATGTCAAAGTTAAATAGCCAGACAACTCATTTTGAATATTATCTGTAATAACTCCTCGGGATACCCCTGTAGTATTCATCTGCCATTGAGCAAATGAAGTATAAACTGTCGGATCAAATGTAGTAATAATCTTTCCTCTCTCCGGTAAATATCCTCTATGGGTTTGCTTTTTCCCTACATACTTGTTAGATGATAATTCAAACCCGACAGATGCATTTATCAAATGTTTACGATCTTTATCCAGGAATTTATTATAATCCAACTGTAAACGTGCAGTATAGTTATCATTCCGAGAAATATCCTCACGATATTCTCCTCCCATCGGCAACAAACTCCAACTTTTAACCTCATCCGGTAGTGTAACCCCATAATCCGTTCCCCGAAGACAAGCTGCATACCAAGATGATTCATCCATGAACGTCTCTTGTGTTGTATTACTCATTCCATAAGAGAACATCAATTGAACCTTCAAATTCTCGTTAAAACGATAGTTCAAATCCGTGGTAACTGTTGCTGCATAAGTATTATATTCATCCCGGCAATTCGCCATCTCGTTCAACGCATTAAATGCCAAATGTAAACGTTCTTTCCCCTCAGGATGATTATAACTTTTCGTGTAATAGTACAAACTTCCATCCCCATTGTAGGCAGGTATCGTTCTGGCCGTATTGTAAGCATAATTCAATATATCAACTTCCGAATTCGTGTAATGCCGTTCTCCCCGATTCGCTTGAATCATAAAATTGAATGCCAGTTTATCAAAATTCCCGTTCACCTTTAATAACGTAGAATACCGATCATTCTTTTCCCTCTTGATAACTCCTTTTTCATCAGAATATCCTAAAGAAGCATAATAACGTACATTCTCACTTCCCCCCGATAAACTCAATGTATGATTATGCGAAAATGAATCCTCCGTGATCAGTTTAAACCAATCCGTGTTCACAGTCTCAATTCGATTCACTTCTTGTTGAAACTGTTCGTAAGTGTATACACCATTCAACAATTTATTAATAGCATCCTCATATCCCACGTAATTTTGAATATCAGGAAGAGACAATCTTTTTTCAACCAATTCACGGGAATAAGCAACACGTTCCTTTGAATTCATCAAGTAGATATTATTATCCGTGTAACGAGGCCTTCTCGTGTAAGTTCCACTCACGTTATATGTCACGGAAGGAGCTCCAGCCTTCCCCTTTTTAGTTGTTATAACAATCACTCCATTAGCAGCCTTCGCACCGTAAAGAGCGGTTGCAGACGCATCCTTTAAAATATCAATACGCTCAATATCATCCGGATTAATACCAGAAATCGCATTTCCCACTAAATTCACGAAATCCAAGTTATTAGCTAATGTCGGACTCACATTCACGGGATCTCGTAATATAATTCCATCCAACACCCACACCGGTTCTTGATTTCCCAAAACGGTCGATGTTCCCCGCACCCTCAATTTAGGAGCTGCTCCCACCTGACCGGAATTTTGCATAAATGTCATACCGGGAACATGTCCTTCCAGTAATTGATCAACCCGTGTTACCCCCGGAACCTTAATATCATCCATTTGTAAGGTCTGGACAGCACTCGTATTCTTTCTCTTATCAATTGTTTGGTAACCGGTAATCACGACCTCATCCATTTCCTCAACATCATATTCCATCTGGATCTTATACATGCTTACTTCAGGCTGTAATTTCACGTATTGTGTTTTCATTCCAACAAAAGTTACAATCAATGAATCCACATCTTTCATTACCTCTAAAGCAAACTCGCCCTGCATATTGGAAGCCGTTCCGACACTCGTTCCCTTCAATAATACTGTCACGCCTGGAAGTGGTTCTTTTGCTTTATCCGTGATAACACCTCGAATTGTCCGACTCGTTTTTTCTTTCGGCATAGCCTCAATCTTTCGGATAATAATCGACTGCATCTCAAACTTATACGTGAAAGGCTTACCCTCAAATAACTTTTTCAATACAAAATCAACAGTCACGTCTTTCACGTTTAAAGAAACCATACCGATCTCATTCAGTTGCATAGCACTATACACGAAATTCAAACCAGTCTGTTTATTAATCTCTTTAAAGATTTCCTGTACCTTCACTTGTTTCAAATGAATCGTAACTTTTTGCTCCTGAGCCATTACCCCCCACGGTATCAGTAACATTATTTGCAACAAAAATACTTGCAAAACTTTACGCTTTACACTTTTTAAGTTTAAAACACTCTTTAAACAAACCCATTTTCGTTTTTTTTCCATAAATTTGTTATTTACTATTTAACACTGGATGTAAATTTACATCCTAACATATACCGAGAGTTGGCCCACAACTTTCGGTTTTTTTATTTCACGGTAACAATATTTCCTTGAATATTAAACTCCACGGCGGCAGTCTCTTCCATCAGATGAAGTACATCCGAAATATCTGCAAAACGAGTAATAATCCCTGTAAATGTATGTTTTTTAATTCGTTCATTAGCATAGAACACCTTCACATCATACCAGCGACTCAAACGTTCCATGATCTCTTCCATCGGCTCATCTTCAAAAACAAACTTACCATCCTTCCAAGCAACTGCACCATAAGGGTCCACATTCTCGACCTGTATGGATTGAGTGGCCTTCGTGAATAATGCCATCTGGTTAGGTGAAAGTCTCACTTCTTCTCCCGTGGCACTCACCCGAATCCCGACTTTACCATTTACCAGCGTGGTTTTTACCGTTCCTTTCCGATAGGTATCTACATTAAATTCCGTCCCATATACTTTAACTTCCATACCTTCATCCGTGGCAACAATAAAAGGATGTACCGAATCCCGTGCTACCTCAAAATAAGCCTCTCCGGTCAGATACACCTTCCGTTCCTCTCCGGCAAAAGTTACTGGGAAACGAAGTTGCGTGAGTGAATTCAGCCAGACCTTTGTTCCATCGGCCAATTTCAATTGATAAAATCCTCCCACCGGAATTTGCATCGTGTTATACACGATCTCTTCACCAATTTCTTTCCCCTGAATCTTTGCACCCACGTAATTCAATCCTGCCAAGGAATCATTTCGAATTCCGGATTCTTTCATTCCCTCTATAAACTCACTCCTTTGCGCCAAACACACCCTTTCGCCCGTGGACAAGATTAATTCGGCCTTCACCCCCGGAACAATTCTTTCCGTTTGAGCAATCCCTTGATCAGCTTTCATCTGGCTCCACTCGTTGAGTGCAAATCCCACAAACACCCCCACCAACAAAACGACAGATGCTGCCACAGGCCAATAATGTATTATTCTCCGTTTCCGAACTTTACCCGCATATGACTGATGAATAGATTTCAGGAAACGCTCCTTCTCCCGTTGTTTACGAGAAACAGACAGGGTCGGACCATTTGTCATGTTCCATATTTTCTTCCATTGGCGAAAATATTCCCGGTTGCTCTCTTTCTCTTCTATCCAACCTTTCAACTCACGAATCTCCCCTTCTGACGCTTTCCCGTCAAGCACCCGCCAAATTAATTGATCTATTTCATTCGTCATAGTTTTTCCTGTTTATACTCCTATGACAACTTGAAAAGAAAAAACCCCTACGCTATATTCAAAAATTTACAAAGAAAATTAAACTCAACAACCATTCTAACTCTTTCCGTAAACGAGACAATGCTTTTGTCATCTGAACTTCAACCGTTTTTACAGATATATTCAAACGTTCAGCAATCTCTTTATTGGATAATTCTTCCATTTTACTCAACACAAACACCTCTCGACAACGCTCCGGTAATTTATCAATTGCCTCCCGCAAAGCATTATTTATATTCTCACCCAACAATGCCAATTCCGCTTCAGGCGTTTGTACTATTTCAGAAAAATAAAAATCCAATAGTTCCCGATCAATATGGTTATTGACCACTTTCCGATGCTTAATCTCGTTCAAACAACTATTATAAACAGATTTATAAAGATAAGATTTTATAGACAAATGAATATTCAAATTCGCATGATCCTCGTACAACTTACAAAACGTCTCCTGTACCAGATCATAAGCCAACTCGGTCTCCCGAACAATACGCCCCGCATAATTCAATAACCCTTCGTAATATCTGTCAAAAAGATACTCAAAGGCCTTCTCTTCCCCTTTTCGCAGGGCTTCCAACAATACGTCATGATTATCAAAAGGATGCATACTCATTTCCATAAATTTCACAAATCTAAGAAAAAACAGAATATGCAGAGATTATTTTCTCTCAAGAATTTACACAGTATATATAATTACACAAATTTTCTTCTTAAAAGGAGTAAAATATTCCAACGAAAAGAGGAGTTATCCCTATATTCTAAGATAACTCCCCCACACCAACAATTAAAACTATTTTTTACTATACTTCTCCAGTAACGGAATGATCACATCTTTTTGAGAAGGACGAGGCGCAGAAGCAGAAATAATCTTGAAATTTTCATCAATCAACAGAAAACGAGGAATACCCGTAATATCCCATTTCATCCGAACGAAAGGGTCTGTTGCAAATAATTCCAATACATTCCCATGTTCAGTATCTTTTTTCATACTCTTTAACCAAGATTTCATCGTATCATCTACAGCAACTCCAACAAATTGGATATTGGGATATTTTTTACTCAACTCTATAAAATGAGGCATCTCCCCCCAACAAGGACCACACCAAGTTGCCCAAAAATCAACAAACATCACTTTACCTTTATAATCACTTAACTTCCTCTCTTTTCCATCCATATCTAGCACAATAAAATCAATGGCCGAACGTCCCTCCATTAATTTTGCCCGTTCCTCTAGTCGACCCAAAAATGCTTGTTTAAAATCAGCCTGTTTTAATTTTGCCCCCCAAGTATACAATTCATCGTAAAGAGACGGTATCATCTCTTCTTCCATACGTTCTCCCATCGTGCAAACGCACTCAAATTCCCTTAGCCGTTTTGATTTCGGAAAATCAAAAACATCCATATCATAGCACATCAACAATACAAACCTCACAACTGCAATATCCAAATACTTATCTTTAGCCGAGATCTCCTTCAATAGAGGATTCATATACTCCCGAATTGAATTGTGAAACTCACTAATAACTTTTGCTTTCTCTTCCTTTGTCTTTTTATCCCTTAAAAGGCTAGAGTACCATAAATACATCATATAGCTATTAGCAACATCCGCCTTTATACGCATCATCTCCAACTCTATGAATTCTTTACTCACATTCTGTAAAGCTTTCAATTCTTTTTCTCGCTGAGCCGCCAACTCTTCAATACATTTTCTCGTTTGCTCAAAATCATCCTTCACATTATCTCCTCCCCTTAAAAAAGATCCCTCATGTGGAAACAAACGTCCTTTCATGTAATTATTCACGTCAGCACCTTTTCCCTTAAACCAACTTTGTGGCTGAGATGTTCCTAAATACACTTCCATGTCATCCCCCGGAGTCAAATACAACGTATTCCTTCCCACAGAATAATATCCCGGCTTTTTCAAATCAAAAGAAAAATCAAAACGACCATCTTCATTTACTACAATTTTTTGACTTCTTGCTTTAGAAACATCTCCTACAGCCCCGTCAAAGTCCATGATAACCACACTTTTCCCAAACTCTTTCAAAGAACCATGTAAACGCACATTCTTTCCCTCACCGTGGTTAACAACACCAACCACGAATAAAAAAAACAATAAAATATTTTTCATACTATACTAATTTTACAAAATAGAATACTTAATTTTCAAACAAGATTTTCAATTTTTCATTCAACCATCCTCCGCGAGCATTCGTACTAAGCACGTTCCCCTCTTTATCAATCAATACGCACGAAGGCACACCACTAACACCGAACAACTTCATACATTCTTTGGTGTAACTTTTCCCATTCGCCCCATAGACTTGAATCCAAGGCATTTCTTCCTCCTTCACCGCTTTTAACCATGCCTCCTTGTCATCATCTATTGAAATACTAATCATTTCAAAACCTTTCTCATGATAACGTTGATAAGTTTCTTTCAAATGAGGGATATCCGCCCGACAAGGTCCACACCAAGACGCCCATAACTCAACCAACGTGTAATGTCCCTTTTTCAAGAAAGTTGACAATTTCACCGTTTGTAAATCCGTGTTCAACACATCAAAATCAGGTAACATGTCCCCCACATAAAGCGGTTGTTCCAATAAAGCTTTTACTGCTTGCTGCCCTTCCGATGTTGCTTTAACCGTCTCAGGTAAAAGTCCTGCAACCTGTTTTGCCTTTGCCCTACTATAAGCCCTCACCCGCAAATTTTTTGCGATATACAACGCTACTGGAGATGCTTGGTATTGACGAATAAATTCAACACCAATGGCGAACGTACTGTCCCGTATAGCATCCATTTCTCTCACGTAACGAAAAACATCATCTTCCGTCCCCTTTTTACGATAATAAGCCTGACGATAAGCCTCAAACAAACTATCATATTTCAAGGTAAAAGGAATCACACGTTCCTTATATTTCGCATACAAATCATGAGAGGAAGAACCTTCCACTCGTAAATTTTCCGGAACACTTTTTTCCGCTTTTGAAGGCAATTCCGAAAAAGGTAAAGTAATTCTAATCGTTGAATTTTCCACAAAAACGGGCACTACCATAATGTTACTCCAGCCATACAACCTTTGTGCCGGATTTTTAAAAAAAGTAATACAACGTAGTTCCGGATGATCAATCTTCCCTCGGAATTCAAACTGTCCGCCCTTCAGTTGTACACTGTCATAATATACTTTTTGTCCTAAATCCGTTAAAAACACCCACTCGTTTTCCGGAGCTCCCTCAAACATACCTTTTATCACATACCCCTTAGGTTTACTTTGACAAGCACCTAAAAGCAAGAAAAAACAGCATATAATTATGAATGATTTCATCTTATGCTTCATTTAAATAAATACAAAGTCTACGATCTCTCCGAAATCCGGATACACTTGTAAAGCCGGATAATCCTCACTATCTGCACCGACACTACCTGTTGATGATAAATTTAAAATAACGAAATCACTCGTTCCATTACCCATATCAAAAGATACTCCCAAACTTTGCTTCATATCAAATTGATAAGCTGTAAAATCGAAGTCTTTCGGTGGGTAAGGATCTATTCTCTTAGCAAACTTCATTTTGGAAACTTTTCCTCCCGGATGCGTGTATATCACTTTAGCTTTTCCCCCTGATTGTTTAAAATCCAAACGATAGACTTTATTCCCGGATGCATAAAAAATAATACCGCTATAAGGAGGAGATGAAACAACATGACTATTTTCATCCAAATCTTGAGGCAATTCAAACTGATAATAGCCATTAAATGAGGCATACGTGGGATCTGTAAATCCTTTGGAATTAAACTCATAAACACAACATTTATCCTCACTCTTAGCCAAAGCATAACCATACATTTGAGTTCTGTCTTGATCGTACTGGTATCCCACGCCAACATACAATACCTTCTGATCAGGAGATAATTTATTGGGATTCACGACTGATACATTTCCATCCCGAATAGGAATCTCTTGGATTAGGTCAACATTTTCCTCCCCTTCACTAAAATACAATGGATCGTATTTCTTCACACCATACCCATCACTTGTATTATAGTAAAAAGCAAAACGATGTCCTGCCTCATCATACAATAAAGCTGTATTACTCACTTTAGAAGCTAACGTTATTTTCATTTCTCCCTCTAACTTCGTTCCCGGTTTATACACCTTACCAGCCCTCGGAATCTGGTAAAGAACATTATTCGATAATAGCAATGCACTCGCAGAACCATCACCATCCAGCAACTTAATATTTTGGAAATCAAAACTAGAACGAGCCATTGGAGCTACCATTCGTGAAAGACTATCTTTCTTTTCAAATCCTTTCCATTGACAATAAACCCCGGCTTCTGTGGGAACATCCGTAATCACGTAAAACATATTCCAACTACTCCCATATCCATAATATTTCGACGAGGTTGTATATTGCCCCAAACAAAGAGGTTTTCCGGCAAATCGTTTTCCAGTTTCGTTATAGAAAGCCTCTTTTCTCACCTGAATATCTCCATCAATATATTCGACAGCTCCCAATTTCGTCTGCCCATCTTTAGCATGCAACACCATCCATGCTCCGTTATACGGCTTAATTAATTTTATAATTGTATTTGCCGGATATTCAATTCCAGTTATTTCATCATAAACGTTCAACCGAAAATAATGCTCATATTTCAAATTTTTCTCATTAGGATCAATATGAAATCGTAAGTTTACTTCCGTACCGACAGTATCTAAATCTTTATTATAACTCAACGCTTCTGCATAAAACATCTCGTTAATCGTAGAATGCAACCAAGCATATTTCAAATTTTCCGTATTTTCCTGCAAAGATTGTGATAGCTGAGGAATTATAGTAACAGTGGTATCTTTCCCTAAACGAACCGCATACACTTCATTCAAAGAAACATCCACTGTGTTGATTTCTTTATAATCATAATTTCCCTTATCCTCATAACAAGAGGCCAGCAACAAGACAACTAGTATATAAATTAATGTTTTCATCATTTCTTATTTTTTATTAGTACTTCGGGATACTAATCCATTCACCCGTATTTTCATCAATCAAAGGTTTATTAGCAGGATTTGCCTTATAAGCCTCAAGATCCTTGTAAAAAACATTCGTAATCCACTGAGTTATAAATGTATCTGTCGCAGCCCACTCGTTCAATTTTGTACACCCATATTTTGTAATCAGATAACGAGCTTTTGTCTCACTATAAGGCCCAAAGAAAATAGAATAATAATCGTCCCACTCTTCCTTATAAGTTCCCCATAGTTCCATGTTCACGGTATTCTGAACCTTCAATTTGAATACTTGCCGTTCCGCTGTTCCCGCCTTAAAATCTGATTTTTCATAATCAAAAGTCAAATCGGCAGTATATTCGACATTTCGAATTTCCGGACGTTTTAAAAGAATTCGAAACTGGGCTATCCCCGTATCTGCGGGGACATAGTACTCATCCGGATATATCACCTCCAACGCATTTTGTTCCGGAACCTTTGTTGTAAAAACAATCTTTCGAGGATAATCCGCATATATCCCACTAATTTTCACCCCGATAAGTAACGTGTCCATCAACAAGGAATCCCCCAAAGGATTAATCCCAAAATTAACTTCATAATGTAACTTCTCAACATCATCTCTCCACGAAGGCTTAGAGTTTTGCCCCAAATAGTAATCACTCATAAAATTAATCTCTCCACCTTCCCCGTATTCTATCATTTCGTATTCCTCACATCCTTGAAGAAATACACATAACACAAAAAAATGTAATATGATCGTTATTATTTTCATAATTCATTCATTTTTCAACGTTTAAATCTATCAATTGGTTTTACCAAACAAACTCTCATTATCCGGCCACGAGAACATGTAATTACTTTCAGCCAAATGATTCACCGGGCAATGTAAGAATGACTTGTAAGCATGACGTTTATAAAAGAAAAACAATTGTCCTTCTCCATAAAACTCTTTCCGGTATTCTTTTTCGATCTCATCCAAACAATTTAATTCCGTACAAACAACAGGATCAACACCCCGCATATCCCGAACTTTATTTAGGAAAACAGCTGCCTCCTCCGGAGTTGCAGCGCATTCTGCCAAAATATAATACATCTCGGCTAAACGAATGAGCACGATCGTACCCTTTGTGGAAGGCCACAATGACTCTTGTTTATACTTCCGCATAATAATCCCATCAGCTCCATAATCAAACGCCACTCCTTCCCGCACTCTCAAATCATTAGTACCGTCATGAACCACGTCAAATATTTCATATAAAAAGTTTTCATTATCTACATAATATTCCTTCTCTGTAGTTATATCCTCTGCCACTTGTAGATCAAACTTATCCACATAAATAGAAAAAAGAATCTCTTTTGAACGTAAAATATCTGTAGCGTCATTTATCAGTTCAAAATGCTTACTTTCAATTACCTGATTAGCATAATTCGCAGCTTCAGTCTTATTTCCGGCATATAAATACACCCTTGCCAACATTGCTTTCACCGCATATAAATTCATTCGCATATGCCGATATACCAAAAAAGCATCATTAACATCCATTCTTTTCTCTTCATTTTCCGTTTTCGGGAACTCAAACTTTAATGTGTCAGACCCTTTCAACAACATTTCAGCCTTCTTTAGATCAGCGATAATACTATCCACAACTACATTCGAAGGTTGCATTTCTTTCGGCTCCCGGTTAAACTCCGTCCGGTAAACAATACGCTTAGCCGTTGAATTATCTTTATATATCGGCCCAAACATTCTCAACAAATCAAAATGAAGAAATGCTCGTAATCCCAATGCTTCTCCCTTGATAATCTCGTAATAATGTTCAGTAGTGAATACATGCTTATTCTTATCACAATAGTACAGCAAATTATTCACATTGGCGATTACATTATACATTTCAGACCAAATCTTATCCGTATACTCTTGAGTTTTCGTTGATGGAAATGTATACCACAACTCATCTTCATAATTCAATTTATCATTTATGTGATAACGTTGCCCTAAAATATCCAAAAAACCATAACTCAGATTTCTCGCATACAAATCGGTAGAAGTCATTTTTATATAAATCCCGGTCAGAGACTCCTTGAAACCAAGCTCCCGACTAAACACCTCTTCTTCTTCCACCGTTGTCTTCGGTTCCACGTCTAACCAATTGGAACAAGAAGCAAACAAAAGCATACTCAAGCAAATGCTAACTATATATTTTCTCATATCTTATGATTTTAGAACGTTACGTTTAAAGACATTGACACTTGACGAGAGAACGGGTAATCTATACCTCGTTCCATTTTAACCGTCGAGAAACGACAAATATCTTCCAAATACACACCAATAGTAGCAGCACTAATACCTAGTTTTTGCAACCAAGCATATTTCTTCCCCTCAACACGATAAGACAGATTTGCCGAGGAAAAATAAAATTCATTATCATCCATCACAAAACGCGAACTTTCTTTTGTCAAGGTTGATGACTGTATAGCTGTAAAGAACGTCCGATCCCCAGGTTTTGCCCAACGATCATACAAAGCCCGCCGATCAACATTTTTATCCAAATTGGCATTCTCAATTTTATCAACCAATGTTTGATTAAAAATTTGTCCTCCCCAATGATATTGTCCAACAAGAGTTAAACTTAATCCCTTATAAGTAAACGTTGTCGAAATAGATCCCTGAAATTTAGGCTCCGTATCCCCAACAGGAACTTGATTAATAGACGAATAATCATTTGTCAGTTGTCCATCACGTGTATAAAATACTTCCCGTCCCGTCATAGGATCTATACCCTTTGAACGGACAGCCCAAATAGTAGTCTGGGAATAACCATTTTCGTAACGAGGTAACGGGCGAATTTTCCGCATTTTATCCAGATCATCTGGGTCCTTATTTCCATCTGCAATGGCCATCTGTTTTTCATTCATTACCTTCAAAGCATTGGAAATTTCCTCAATACGAGATTCATTATGTGATCCGGTAAAAATAATATTCCAATAGGCCTGTTTATTGGGATTACTATATGGCATCAAACGTAAAATCACCTCGTACCCCTTGTTGGATATCTTTCCCAAATTCTCTTTCATCGTGGCAAAACCGACAGAAGGAGCCATCGTGTAATCCAACAACGTATTTTTCGTGTATTTCTCGTAATATTCAAATTTGGCACTCACCACATTACGAAACACCGTGAAATCCAATGAAACATTATAATTCTCCGTTTGTTGCCACTTCAAATCAGGATTCCCTAAATTGTAAATCTCCGTCCCCACCACATCTGAAGCTTTATACGTCTTCATCAAATTTTTATACGTATACATCTGTAAAGACTGGTAAGGGGTAAATCCTTGTGAACCAGTAATTCCATAAGTTCCACGTAAAACCAATTCATCAAAAAAGCCTAGATTCTTAATAAAATTTTCCTTATCAATATTCCAGCGTAAACCGGCAGACCAGAATGGTGCATAACGATTGTTTTTCCCAAATTCAGAGGATGCATTGATACTCATACTGTAATCAACAGCATAACGTTGTTTATAAGAATAATTTAATGTCATAACCATAGCTAAAGACCGGGCAACACTCTCACTTCCCGACGTATTTTTATGCTCGGTACCCATGTACACTTCACTTAATTTATCATTGGGGAAGCCTAACATTGACAACTTTGTCGTTTTAGAAGAATTTTCATTAATACTATACCGGGCAAAAGCAGCCAATAAATGATCACCAAACGATTTAGTATAGGCTGCCGACAGACTCAAACGGAATTTATTCCCTTCTGTTTTCGTCCATTCGTACAATCCTTTTTTAGCCGGATCTTTTTCCTCGTAGAAAGCATTGTCTTGTGCACTATTAAATATTTCAACCGTACCATCACTCTTGTTCAAGGTAAAATCCAAACTTAAACGCAAACTTTCAATTGGCAAATACTCCACTTTCAACGCTTCCCGAAGTTCAAAACTTCGACTATCATTCTTGGATTCGAATTGAGTATCCCACAAAGGATTCAAGACTGGATTTCCATAAGAAGTTCCAGGTACATTCAACTCTCGTCGAATATTTCCATTTTCATCCCTTCTGCGATAGTAAGGATTCAAACTTGCATATTCTTGTAAACTTCCATAAGGAGATACCCGCCTACCATCCGAATAATCCACAGATAGTTGATTATTAATTAATAACTTATGATTTCGATAACTCAAATCTATTTTTCCGGTTTTGGTATTCAAGTCCGTTTCCTTCATCACCCCCGGTGCCCATTTAGCCCCTAAATAAATTTTATAACGTAATGTTGGATCTCCTCCCTCTACGGTCAATCCATGACGATGGGTAAAAGCCGTTTTAACCGGCTCTGCTAACCAATAAGTATTCACCCCTCTCATCACTTCTTGACGAAGTTTATTATAATCAGACATAATATCTACATAATCCTTATAATCATAGAAACCGGCTAATTCCTCTATTTTCAACTTTTCTTCCGCATCCATCAAATCATACACACTTAAATCCGGCCATTCCAAACTATAATTACCATTATAAGTAAAACGTAATTTACCCATTTGTGGGGCTTTAGTTTCCACTACGACCACCCCATTGGCGGCCTCGGAACCATAAATAACCGTAGCTGCCGCATCTTTCAATAAAGTAATTGACGCCACCTGTTCTGGATCAAGATCCATAATCGTGGTCGCATCCACCCCGATCACCCCATCCAAAACAAATAAAGGCTGATTCGGACGCGTATTCACATCTCCTCTCAAAACCACCACATCATCACTCTGGTAATTCCCCATACTTGCTTGCCCGCGCATCTGAAAATCCGGTACAGCATTCGGATTTGAACCCGCCAAATTACTGGAATTCATCCTGAAACTGGGATCTAACATTTCCAATGCTTTCAACACATTGCCAGAAGTCATCCGTTTAATATCATCTCCGGACACATGCGTTGTCGAACCCGTGAAACCTTCCTTTTTCCGGGTAAAAATTCCTGTCACCACAACTTCTTCCATTGATTCTACGGCTTCTTTCAGTACCACATCAACCTTACTTTGTCCCGTGTACTTTACTTCTTGAGTTTCCATTCCTATAAATGAAAACACAAAAACGATATCGTCAACCTTGGTGAAATTCAACGCATATTTCCCATCGATATCGGTAGCTGCACCCAACGTAAGACCTTTCAACATAACAGTTACCCCCGGTAACGGATTTCCTTCAACATCCTTCACGGTTCCCGTTATTGTCACGACCTCACCCTCATCCTGTTGGGACTTTTCCTTACGTTTAATCAATATCGCACCCATTTCAAAACGATACTCAAAAGAAGTACCCTCAAACAACCTTTGTAAAGCAACATCAACAGTCACATTCTGTACATTCAACGTCACCTTAGACATCGAAGCCAACTGATCTGGATCATACACGAAATTCAATTTCGTTTGCTCTTTAATTTGTCTAAAAACCACAGAAACATCCACCTGTTTCACGTCAATTGAAACCTTTTGCTGTTGAGCTACACCAAACAAAGGACAACCCAAAAACATAATCAGCAGGAACAATTGTAGTCCCCGAAAAAGTTCTGATCTTTTTCGTTCGAAAAAACCAGAAAAAACAAACCTAATCTTGTTTTTTTTCATAAATTTGTGAATTAACTATTAGAATTTACGGATGCGCAAACATCCTATATCAAACCGTAAGCGTGTTGACGCACCTTACGGTTTTTATTAAACATCATAATTATTGACCTCCTTGTACTGTAACTACGTTACCTTTTATCTCGAAATGTAATGTTGCCGGTCCCTCGATTAAATGAAGAACCTGTTCTATATCCTTATAGCGACTAATCGCCCCAGTAAATCGTTTCTGTTTCAACGATTCATCCGAATAAAAAACCTTCACATCATACCATCTGCTTAATCGTTCCATGATCTCTTCTATCGTCTCCCGTTCAAAAACAAACTCTCCATCCTTCCAGGCTACATACTTATAAGGATCAACATTTTCAACTTGAATTTCTCCTGTTTTTTCCCGGTACACAGCCATCTGCTCAGGAGCCAACACCACTTCTTTACCGAGAACACCACCTCGGACTCCGACTTTTCCTTTTACAAGCACGGTCTGTACAACACCTTTCTCGTACGTGTTCATATTAAATTCTGTCCCGTACACCTTTACTTCCATTCCGTCCGGAGTCTCTACAATAAATGGATGCACCGAATCGTGAGTCACCTCAAAATAAGCCTCTCCTGTCAAATAAACTTTTCGCTGTTCCCCCGTAAAAGTCACCGGGAAACGAAGTTCCGTCATCGAATTCAACCACACTTTACTCCCGTCAGACAAAGCCAACTGATAAAATCCTCCCACCGGGATTCGCATGGTGTTATACATGATCTCTTTCCCCTCCACTTTCGCCGTCGCATAATCCAACCCGGTCACGGAATCATTTCGAATCCCCATCTCGTTCAAACCCTCTATTGCTACATTCTTTCGATCCAAAACGACCCGTTCTCCAGTACTCAAAATCAACTCAGCTTTAGCACCCGGCACGTTTCTTTCCGTTTTTGCCAGTACACGAGCATCATCCAAATCCCTCCATTCGGTCACCGTACGTCCCACAAATAAACCAACCAACAAAATTATAGAAGCCGCTACCGACCAACGCAATGTCATTCGACGACTCTTCCGTTCATAAATATCCCTCTCCAACCGAGCAAATTCATTCTCTTTATCTCGGTCAAAATTCTTATTCATACGAGCTTGATAAGCTGTAGCAAACTCCTGCAATAATTTTACATGCTCCGGATCTTCCATCCACGCATTCACCTCCGCATCGTCTAAATTCTCCCGGTCTGTCAGAATCAAATTAGCAAATTCTATATCTTCGTCATTGTATCTCATAAATCGTCATTTTGCATCTATCACACGCTCCCTCAAAAAAAGGGTGACACAAAAAGCAATTTTTTATATAGAATTTGAAAATAAAAAGATAATCACTTCTTTTTCAACACGAAAAGTAACACAGTTTCATCCTGCAATTCCCCTCTCAAAAATTTCAAGGCGCGAGTCATATGCTTTTTTATCGTGTTAATACTCACGTCCAACTCATCCGCCACCTCCTGATACTTCTTCTCTTCCACCACACATTTCAAAAAAACTTCCCGCTGCTTCTCCGGTAACAAAGCTAACTTTTCCTCCATCCGGGCAAACCGTTCATCGTATTCAGCCAATTCCTCTGAAGCCGATTCCAACAAAGCCGTCACCTCCCGCTCGTTCACCTCCACGACCCGTAAATGCCTCAAATAGTTCAATGCATAATTCTGTGCTAATGTAAATAGGTAAGATTTAGCCGAATAAGACAAATCCAAATGTTTCCGATTCGTCCAAAAAGTCAAAAACGCATCATGTACAATATCTTTGGCCACCTCTTCATCCCTCACGTAACCATACACGAATCCCACCAGATTCCCATAATGTAAATCAAATAACTCCTCGAAAGCCTTATTTTCCAACAGATCTCTTGCCATAACGCAATTTTATCCACGACATCCTCCCCACAAAAGTAACCTATTTGTTTTATTTTTCAAGAAATCTTCCAAATATTTCAACAAAAAGAGGAGTTATCCCAACACCGAGATAACTCCTACAAGAACAATAATTAGAATGATAATTTCCTTATTTATTATACTTTTCCAACAACGGTGTAATCACATCTTTTTGAGAAGGACGAGGAGCGGAAGCCGAAATAATCTTGAAATCTTTATCGATCAACAAGAAACGAGGAATTCCCGTAATATCCCAACCTGTCCGCACCAACGGATCTTTTGAAAATAACTCCAATACTTTCCCATGATCCGAATCACCCTTCAATTTATTCAACCAAACTTCCGTGTTATCATCCAATGACACACCAACAAACTGGACATTCGGGTACTTCTTACTTAATTCATTAAAGAAAGGCATTTCACCCAAACAAGGCATACACCAAGTCGCCCAAAAATCAACGAATAACACCTTTCCCTTATAATCACTCAATTTCCCCTCTTTCCCGTTCATATCCACGACAGCAAAATCAATAGCCGGACGTCCTTCCATCAATTTCGCCCGTTTCTCCAACCGTCCCATAAACGCCTGCTTGAAATCAGCATTTTTCAACTTTGAACCGAAAGCATGCAATTCATCGTAGAGAGGCTTAGTCATTTCCTCATCCATACGCTCCCCAGTCACATAAGCATCATTCAATTCTTTCAATCGCTGAGACTTCGGGAAATCAAAAATAGAAGCATCCATATCATAGCAACTCAACAACACATCTCTCACCACGGCAACTTCCAAATACTGACCTTTAGCAGAAATCTCTTTTAACAACGGATTGATATATTCCCGGATAGATTTGTTAAAATCATTCGCAACCTTTTCTCCCTCTTCCCTTGTTTTACAATCCTTTAAAAGATCAGAATACCATAAATATGCCATATAACTATTCGCTACGTCCGCCTTGATACGCATCATTTCCAACTCCACGAACTCCTTGCTTGCGTTCGGCAAAGCCTTCAATTCTTTCTCCCGTTGGGCAGCCCGCTCGTCAATATATTTTTTCGTCTCTTCGAAACTATCTTTCACGTTTCTCCCCGCCTCTAAAAATGATCCACCTTTCGGAAACAAACGTCCTTTCATGTAATTATTCACGTCGGCACCTTTCCCTTTAAACCAACTTTGCGGCTGTGATGTCCCTAGATACACTTCCATATCATCTCCCGGGGTTAAATACAACGTGTTCCGCCCCACCGAATAATATCCCGGCTTTTTCAAGTCAAAAGAAAAATCAAAACTACCATCTTTATTCACCATGATCTTCTGACTCCACTCTTTGGAAATTTCCCCTGCAGCTCCATCAAAATCCATGGAAACCACATTCGTACCAAACTCTTTCAAAGAACCGTGCAACCGCACGTTTTTCCCTACACTATAACCGACAACGCCGATCATAAACAATACGACTAACAATACATTTTTCATACAATACAAATTTTATAAATAAAAATATCCTTTCCCATAATTCTCATTCCTGACACAAATCAGCCAACTTTTCACTTAACCATCCGCCGCGAGCATTCGTGCTGATCACTTTCCCCTCTTTATCAACCAGCACACACGAAGGCACACCACGAACTCCGAACCGTCTCATACACTCCTTGTTAAAACTCTCTCCTTTTGCCCCGCATACTTGTGTCCATGCCATTTTCTCATCTTTCACCGCTTTCAACCAAGCCTCCATATCGTCATCAATAGAAACACTGATAATATCAAAACCTTTTTCATGATACCGTTGATAAGTCTCTTTCAAATGCGGAATATCTGACCGACAAGGACCACACCAAGATGCCCACAATTCTACTAAAGTATAATGTCCCTTCTCTATCAGTTCGGATAATTTCACCGTATCCAAATCCGTGTTTAGCACCTCAAAATCAGGCAACACGTCTCCCACGTAAAGCGGTTGCTCCAGCAAAGCCTTCATTGTTTTCTGACCTTCCGGGGTCGCTCTCACCTCATCGGGTAAAAATCCTACCACTTCCCTAGCTTTCTCTCGATCGTATGCTCTTACTTTTAGACCTCTTGCCACGTATAAAGCCACCGGTGAATTCACATTTTTCCGAATAAAATCAACTCCAATATTAAAAATACTATCACGCACTGCATCCATTCCTCTCACGCAACGAAACACATCTTCTTCCGTACCTTTTTTATAGTAATAAGCACTCCCGTAAGCTTTAAATAAACTATCGTTCTTCACCACGAACGGGGTAACCTGCTTTTTATACCTCGTGTATAAATCATGAACGTGTGACCCTTCTATACTCAAGCTTTCTGGTAACTCCCGATCCAATTTAGTTGGCATATCCGAAAATGGCAAGGTAAACTGAATCTCTGAATTTTCCACGTAAATCGGAACCATTAGGATTTTATCCCATCCATAAATTCGTTGCGAGGGATCTTTAAAATACGTGATGCAACGTAACTCCGGGTTAACAACATTTCCTTTAAATTCAAAATGTCCTTTCTTTAATTGCACACTATCGTAAAAAACATCCTGATCCACATCCGTCAAAAATACCCATTCATTCTCAGGAGCCCCTTTAAGTTCCCCCTTTATCACATATCCTTCCAGCTTATTCTGGCAACTACTTAATACCAATAATACATATAAAATAATTATCCATTTCATCTTAATTCAAATTAAAACGTGTTACTCCTTATCTCGTGGCTGGTATTGTCAGCCACGAGATAATCATTTATTAAAACAAAGATTATAAGAATGTAATATCTTTCACTTTTCCAAAACCTTTATGTACTTGAACTGCAGGCCAAGTTTCTCCATCATCTCCCACTTTCCCAGTCGTTGCCAAATTCAGTATCACCAGTTCGGATGTCCCGTCAGGCATCTCGAACACGACCCCCAAACTACGATTCAACTCATGCTCGTAAGCCGAAAAATCTTCATCTTCATCCACTTTTGCCTTATTCGCAAATTTCATAACAGTTGCCTTACCTCCGGCATGAGTATATATAGGAGTTGCCTTACCACCGGTTTGTATAAAGTCAAACCGATACACTTTATTACCTGCCGCATAAAACAAAATGCCATTATAAGACAAGCTGGATGCGAAACAGCTCTCCGCATTCAAGGCCTCAGGAGTCTTTACCGGATAAAAACCAGAGAATGCTGCTTGACTTGAATTTCCAAGTCCATAAGATCGAAACTCGTACACGTAACAACTATCCTTTTCCACACTTTGAGCAAAACCGTAACAATAAATATTGTTATTCATAGATGCATTATAATTATAACCAGCACCTACAAACAGCACCTCTTTATCGGCACTCAATTTATTAGGATCGGTTGTCGTAATATTTAAGTCGCGTGTAGGAATTAATGATAATTTATACTGTGTCGGATTATCTTTTTCTTCCGTGAAAACATTAGAACGCCACTCACCATCCCTATTAGGAGCATAATAAAACAAGAAACGTCGCCCCGCTTTATCATAGAACATAGATGCAAAACCGACTTTCGTTCCATGAGATAAATTCACAGGTCCGGTAACAGCCTCATCCACGTGTGCTTTATAAAATTTCATCCCGGCAGGGCTTTGATATAAAGTTCCTCCCGAAAGAGATATAGCTCCATAAGACCCCGAAATCGCATCAAAACTTTTAACGTCAGAATAATCAAACATTCCCCGATAAGATGGTGCAACCATACGAGACATACTGTCTATTTTTTGGAATTTTTTCCACTGGCAATATATACCAGCTTCATCCGGATCATCTGTTACCACAAGAAAAACATTACTGTAGTAACTCTCATCACGGTATGCCTGTAAAAAGAAATGATAGTTCACACCCAAACAAAGAGGATTTCCTTGAAGATGTTTTCCCGTTTCCCTAAAATAAGCATCATTACATACTTCCATTTTATTCCCGATATATTCTACTGACCCCAACTTTGTTACTCCATCTTGTCGATGTAACACCATCCATGCGCCATGATAAGGTTTTACAATTTTAAGCGTAACATTATAGCGATAATCCACTCCTGTTGCTTTATCTTTCACTATAAACCGGAAAAAATGTGCATATCTGAAATCTTTCTCTTCCGGGTCAATTCTCCATTTTACAGATTTTTCATAACTTATCGTATCTCGATCGTCATCATTTTCAATATTTGTATTAGTAATTGAATGTAGCCAAAGGAATTCCAAATTTTCCTCATTCTGTAATAAAGACTGTGACAACTCCGGACGAATCTCAAGTACCGTATCCTGCAAACGAATACCAATCTCTTCATCCAACTTTACCAAAACCTCGTTAATGGCATCATAATCATAGTTCCCTTTATCGTCATTACAAGCGATAAATAAAAACAAACTCAATATTATATATATCTTATTCATGTTTTCACAAGTTTAATTAGCTAAAATTCAGGGAAAGAAATCCATTCACCATTATCATCCAATAAAGGTGGATTCATCGGGTTCGCTTTGTATTTTTCGAATTCATCTAATAAATAGAAATAATCACTATAAAAACTAGATGAGCCTTCCCACTTTGACAAGGAAACAGCTCCTATGGTTGTAATAATAAATCTAATTTTAGTATCACTCCACTCTCCAAATAACATATTATAATATCCATCCCACTCAGCCTGGCTTGTCCCCCACAATTCCATGGTCACCTTATCTTGACACGTTAAATTAAAAGCTTGACGCTCCAATGTTCCAGGTTCAAAATCACACTGATCATAATCAAACACCAATTTTGCCTTGTACTCCTGATTCTTTTTTACAGGCCGTTTCACATATACCTGAAAACTTGTCATTCCGGTATCCGCCGGCATCACGTAATTATCCTCAAAAAGGACCTCAATCCCTTCTCCTGTAACATTTTCCAACTTTAAAGCCACCTTGCGAGGATAATTCACGGTTTCCCCTAAAAGCTTTACACCTACTTCGACCGTATCAATCAATAAACTATCCCCTTGAGAATTTATTCCAAAATTTATTTCGTGATACAAATATTGTGTTTCATCCACCCAATATGTTTTTTCTCCCTTACCCCAATAATAGTCACCCATAAAATTAAGCCGATCCCCCACATCATATTTTATCATCTCATATTTATCGCATCCTTGCAAAAACACGAACAGGGCTATTAACTGTAATATTATTATTAATCTTTTCATAATCATCTTTTTAATCTTTGATAAAAGAGAAATCATTAATTTGTCTTACCAAATAATTGTTCATTTTCCGGTAAACTAAACACGTAATTCTTTTCTGTCATTTGAGCCACCGGACAATGTAAAAAGTTCGTGTAAAAATTCCGTTTATAGAAATAGAATAATTGCCCTTCCCCATAAAGCTCTTTCCGGTACTCTTTCTCTATCTCCGTCAACTTTCTACTAGCATTATTTTTATAACTCGTGGCATCAATCCCCCGCATCTCTCGCAC
Source organism: Butyricimonas sp. RTP31003st1_G1_RTP31003_210430 (assembly GCF_040920905.1). Lineage (NCBI taxonomy): Bacteria > Pseudomonadati > Bacteroidota > Bacteroidia > Bacteroidales > Odoribacteraceae > Butyricimonas > Butyricimonas sp. RTP31003st1_G1_RTP31003_210430. The sequence continues at coordinate 31,138 of NZ_JBCOSQ010000008.1, forward strand.
CTTATTCAAATAATCAGCAGAAAGATCATCGTTCTCCTCGCATTCAGCTAGGATATAATACATTTCCGGTAAGCGAATCAAAGGAATTGTACCTTCCGTAGATGCCCACATATTATCCTGTTTAAACTTACGAGTAGCTGCCGAAAAAGTATCATAATCAAACCCCACGCCCTCGCGCATACGAATATCATTTCCTCCGTCACTGGCCACATCAAACAATTCATTCAAAAATTGCCGATCGGATATGCTAAAAGCTCCTCTTGTGAACTCGTTTTTTACCTGATCTTCAAACTTATCCACGTATATGGAGAAAATTATTTCCGTAGAATAAATCCGATCGAAAGTATTATCTGCTACTAAAGTAAAAATCTTACTATCAATCACCTCATTTGCGTATTTCATGGCATTCTCCTTATCCTGCATATAGAGATACACCCGGGCCAACATCGCTTTCACAGCATAAAGATTCATCCTTTTATGACGGTACACCAAAAATCGATCCCCCTTCATTTCTCTCTCGTCAAGATCTTCCTCATGAGGAAAATCAAACAATAACGGATCTGTATCGGTCAACAATTCCTCCGCCCTTTTCAAATCAACAACAACGCTATCCATCACAGTTTTAGCCGGCAATAACTCTGTCGCCTCTCTAGAAAAAACACTCCGATAACAGATACTCCTCGCATCCGGATGCTCCTTGTAAATAGGACCATACATCCTCAATAAATCGAAATGTAAAAAAGCTCGTAATCCCAAGGCTTCCCCCTTAATAATTTCATAATAATCAGGCGTAGTAAACACCGTCTTATTTTTATCGACCCAATAAAGTAGATTATTCAAATCTGCAATAATATTATACATTTTACCCCAGATTACAGACGTGAACTCTTCCGTCTTTTTCGAAGGAAAAGTATAATACAATTCATCCTGGTATGTATCAGTTCCTTTTCCATTCTCGTAACGCTGCCCTAGAATATCAATAAAACCATAACTCAAATTCTTAGCATACAAATTTGTATTTGCCATTTTGATATAGGCAGCAGTCAAAGCCTCCTTGAACCCGATTTCACGACTGAATAACTCTTCTTCCTCAACTGTTTTCTTCGGTTTCACATCCAACCATCCGGAGCAAGAAGTCATTCCGACAAACAGTACAAGAACCGCCGATATAATAATATTCTTTCTCATAACCATCTATTTAAAATATAATATTTAAAGACAACGACGTTTGACGCGAGAAAGGATAATCAATACCTCTCTCCATCTTTACAGTTGAAATCCGACAGATTTCCTCCATATACAGCCCAAACGTGGCCACGCTAATCCCTAAATTTTTCAAAAAACGACATTTACTCGCCTCCATGCGATAAGACACGTTAATCGTAGCCAAACTAAACTCGTTATTATCCATCACGAAACGTGAACTCGCTTTAGTATCTTCTTTATCAATAGAAGGATCTATTGCCTTAAAAAACACCTTGTCTCCCTGCTTTTTCCAACGCTCGGTTAACGCTCTTCGATCCAAATTCAACCTCATATTCGCATTCTCGACTTTATCAAGTAACGTCGAATTAAATATTTGTCCTCCCCAAGAATAACGCCCAGTCACGTTTACACTAAATCCTTTATAATTAAAAGAAGTCGAAATAGTTCCGGCAAACTTAGGTTCAGTATCCCCTACCGGAACCTGATCCACGGAACTATATTCGTTAGTCAATTGACCGTCACGAGTCAGAAAAACTTCCCGACCTGTCATAGGATCAATTCCCATAGAACGAACAGCCCAGATTATCGTTTGAGAATATCCATTTTCATACCGGGGTAAAGGACGCATCTTATCCCTGTCCGCACCATTATCATACAGATTTGAACCTTTATCCGCCTCTGCCATTTGTTGCTCGTTTCTTACCTTCAATGCATTGGATATTTTCTCGATTTTTGATTTATTTCTTGCTCCAGTTAAAATAATATTCCAGTAAGCCTGTTTTGCAGCATTGCTATAAGGTGTCAATCGTAAAGTTACCTCGTATCCTTTATTAGAAATCTCGCCTAAATTTTCCTTGATACTGGAAAAACCGATAGAAGGGGCTAACGTGTAATCTAGCAACGTATTTTTAGTATATTTCTCGTAATATTCGAATTTTGCACTTACCAGATTATTCAGAATCGTAAAATCAAGCGAGGCATTATAATTCTTCGTTTGCTGCCATTTCAAATCCGGATTACCAATGCCATACAATCCGGCTCCCATCACGTCCGAACTTTTGTATTTCTTTATCAGACCATCATACGTGTACATCTGCAAAGCTTGATAAGCACTAAAACTCTGCGAACCGGTAATACCATACGTTCCCCGGATAATCAATTCGTCAAAAATACCCAAACGCTGAATAAAATTCTCTTTATCCATATTCCAACGTAATCCTGCCGACCAGAAAGGGGCATACCGATTATTTTTACCAAATTGGGAAGACGCATCGATACGCATACTATAATCTACCGCATAACGCTGCTTGTAAGAATAGTTCAACGTGAACAAAAAACCTAAAGCACGTGAGACACTCTCGTTTCCCTCAATATCTTTATAATCCGTTCCTAAATAAATCTCGCTTAATTTATCATTTGGGAAACCGGTCATTTGTAATGACGCCATATCGGACGAACTCTCGCTCACGTTATAACGCGCAAAGATTGACATTAAATGATCCCCCAGAGACTTGTTGTAAGACCCGGAAATACTCAACCGATAATCATACCCTTCCTTTTTCATCCAAGTATAACTTCCCTTTTTAGCAGGATCAGTTTCCAGTTCAAAATCCGTGTGCTGGGCAGATTTAAAAGTTTCCACGGTTCCATCTTTTCGGCTTAACGTGAAATCCAAACTCAACCGTAAATTATCCATCGGGGTATACTCTACTTGTAAAGCCTCTCGAACTTCAAAATCCCGACTCTCGTCCTTAGAATCGAACAAGGTGTTGTACAAGGGATTCATTGTCGGTGTCGAGTAATATCCCACGAAACTATCAGCAAATGGCCCATCATTAACTCGGTGATCATCCAAAACCCGCTTTATATTTCCGTTCTCGTCATAAGCACGATAATAAGGATTAATTAACGCATACTCTTGAAAACTTCCGTAAGGAGAAGTCCGGGCACCTTTCGAATAATCCAAGCTCAATTGATTACTAATCAAAAATTTATTAAATCGATAACGAATATCCACTTTCCCGCTCTTCGTGTTCAGATCCGTCTCTTTCATCACACCCGGGGCGAAATTTGCACCCAAATAAATCTTATAGCGTAATGCCTGATCCCCTCCCTCTATATTTACACCGTGCCGATGAGCAAAAGCCGTCTGTACAGGCTTGGATAGCCAATACGTATTTACCCCTCTCAATACTTCCTGTTGGATCTTGTTATGATAACGTTGTAACCCCAAATCATCCTTATAATCATAATATCCAGCTCTCTCTTCTATCTCCAGTTTTTCCTTCGCATCCATCAAATCATACACACTCAAATCGGGCCACTCCAACTTGTAATTTCCATTATAGGAGAATCGCAACTTACCCGCTTTCGGAGCTTTCGTCTCCACCACGACAACCCCATTTGCCGCCTCCGAACCATAAATAACCGTGGCTGCCGCATCCTTTAACAAAGTAATTGATTCCACCTGTTCCGGGTCCAAATCCATGATTGTCGTCGCATCCACGCCAATAATCCCATCTAAAACAAACAAAGGTTGGTTGGGACGAGTATTGTAATCACCACGCATCACCACGAAGTCCTCCCCCTCGTAATTACCAATACTTGACTGTCCCCGCATCTGGAAATCAGGAATAGCATTCGGGTTCGACCCCGTCATGTTACTTGTATTCATTTTAAATCCGGGATCAAGCATTTCCAGGGCCTTCAACACGTTACCGGAACTCATTTTTTTCAATTCCTCGCCCGAAACTTGTGTAGCCGAACCCGTGAACCCTTCCTTTTTCCGCTTAAAGATACCCGTCACCACCACGTCCTCCAAATTCTCGGTCTGTTCCTCCATCACAACCTTCAAATCCTTCTTACCGGCCAGAATCTCTTTATCCTTAATATCTGCCAGTTTCACCTTTTGCGTCACCATCCCGACAAAACGGAAAACAACCACCACATCCTTTAGCTCTTTAGGCAAAGGAAGACTAAACTTCCCGTCAATATCCGTGGCGCATCCCACCGTTGTACCTTCAACAAGAACGGTGACTCCGGGTAAGGGATCTCCTCCTTTATCCACCACCTGCCCTTTCATCAGAATCGTTTTCTCTTCCTCCTTGGCAACAACCGCTTTCGGGGTAATCACGATCAAGTTGTCAACCAAGCGGTAGCCGAAACTTTCTCCGAAAATCACTTGTACCAACTCGTCCAGCGTTGCTTGGTTCAGATTCACGGAAATCTTTCTTGTCACATCCACCTCTTTCTTACTAAAAAAGAAATCCTGTTTTAACTGTTTTTCGACCTCCAGAATCACTTGTTCAATCGTAGCATCTTTCAGTTTCAGACTAACCGATGCATTCTGGCTGCGAACCTCTGCCGAAAGGTGGGTCAGCCCTATCAGCATAAATAAAATCACAATTTTCATCACTCGCAATAGGTTAAAAAGTTCCCTGAATGTGCAATTCATGCACATACTTCGTTTTTTTTTCATAGCTTTGTAATTGAATTAATACTTGAATTCTCTTCGGAGAATGAACACGGGGGTTGTTAGCGGCAATCCCCGTATTTCTTTCCTAACGTTTTATAATAGTTATCACTTTTCCTTTTACCTCGAAATCAACATTTGTTGTTACTTTAATCACGGACAACACTTTATCCAGATCCATATCCCTTTTGATCACGCCCCGGAACTCGTAGTCTTTCAATTCCGGATTCTGGTAGAACACCTCGAAATCATACCAACGCTGCAACTGGCGCATGATCAAATCCAGCGTCATCGTCCGGAACACGAACCGCCCTTCCCTCCATGCCACGTAAGGCTCCACGTCCACCTCTCTCACCGTCAATTGTCCCGATTGCACGTCCATCACGCTCTGCATTCCCGGTTTCAGCACCTCTGCCTGCCCGTTCTTCACGGAAGACACCCGGACCGACCCGTTCACCAGCGTCGTGTAGATCTGTCCGTCATCCCCGTAAGTGTTCACGTTAAACGATGTTCCCAGAACAGTCACTTCCGCCCCGTTCATCCGAACGACAAAAGGACGCAAACTATCTTTGTGAACCTCGAAATAGGCCTCACCTTTCAAATCAACGATTCGTTTTCCGTCACTGAATTCTACCGGATATTTTAATTCGGAATCCGCATTCAAAAACACCTTGGTACCATCCGATAATACCAATGAATACTCTCCCCCGATAGGCGTTGTCAACTTATTATACTCTTCTGTCACCACCCCTTTTCCATGCTCTTCATACACGATACCCTGACTACTGGTAGCCACCCGAACCCGTTCATTCAACAAAATATTCAAATTCTGCCCTTGTTCCAACACCACCTCTTTCCCGTCAGCCATCATTAAAATAGCCTTTGATGTTCCGGGTTGCATCACGTTCTTTGCCAACTCTTGTTCCTCATGCATATCCCGAACCTCATTTATCGTACGCCCCACGAATAAACCGACCAACAATATAATCGAGGCGGCAATCGACCAACGCAAAGTCATCCGGCGACTCTTCTGATCATAGATACTCTTCTCCAGATGCAGGAATTCTTCTTCATCATTCTCTCCATAGCTTTGTCCCGACAACTTTTGCCGGATCGCCGCGATCTCGTCCAATAGCTCAACATGATCTTTCTCTTTCAACCATGCAGTCACTTCCTCGTCATTCAACTCTTCCCGTCGAGTAAGTAACCTATTGGCAAATTCTATATCGTCATTCTTATAATCCATTTTTGCTATTTTTTACAATAACACAACAAGCCACCTCAAATGGGTGACAAAAAATTGAATATTTTTTTATCTAACGGAAAATAATCGGATTTGTATGGGTAATCCCATCACAAAAATAAATTTTAATTGATCTTTTTTCGTAATTATATTATACCAACTCCCATTCAACTCCCATTCATTTCCTATTCAACTCTAATTATAATAGATAATAACATATAAATTTAAGATCGTTATAAAATGAATATTACTTTATAAATATGATAGATATAAAACTATAATCTTTATTATACAACTTAATACCTTTTGATAACGTTATAAATTCCCACTTATGAATACCCGACAAAAAAACAGGACTTCAAAAAAGTCCTGTCTTCAAATTATTCTGTAAAAATAAAAAAATACCTCTACTTATATTTCTTCATTATTTTCTCGATAACCTCTGCCGTTAACTCATGCCCCTGTAATAATGGAAAACCTTCCCAACGAACAATGCCTTTCGGATCAATCAAAATCACGTGAGGAATCCCCTTTACCCCAAGCGCTTTCTTCATTACCCCCTTGGTGTCTACCGCACTGTAATATTCGATATTCGGGTCTTTCATCTCTTTTACTTTATCGGCAGTTTCATCGGAAATTCCGATAACAACCAACTTTTTCCCGAATTTTTTAGCAAACTCGTTTAATTCGGGTATCGCCTTCCGGCACGGGCCACACCATGTTGCCCAAAAGTCAATCAAAATAAATTTTCCCTTCAATTTCGGCTGCTGGGAAATCCACTCTTCCACCACAAATTCCGGGGCTTTCTTATTCAAAAAAGAATCTGCCCACAATTTTTTTCCATTATTGGACTCTTGTCCAAAGACGTTTGACAAGGTCAATGTCAGAACGATACATACAATTAACTTCATCATTTTTTTCACTATTTTAAATTAACATCCCAATTTTCAAACATTTATACTCGTTCCCGTTTCAGCAGGAATAACATCACCATTTCCTCCTTCAACTCGTTTCGCAGGAATTTCAATCCTCGTGAGATATGAGTCTTCACCGAATTTACACTAATTCCCATCTCGTCAGCCACGTCCTTGTATGTTTGACCTTCAACAAAACATTTCATCAGTACTTCCCGTTGTTTTTCAGGCAATTCGTCGAGTTTTTCGTTCAAGCGGGCCATACGTTGTTCATAATCATCCAGCTCCTCATCAGCATTCTGCAACGCCTCGACAACTTCCCGCTCGTTCATCGCCACGACACGCAAATGTTTCAAGTAATTCAAAGCATAATTCTTGGATAAGGTGAACAGGTAGGACTTCAAAGAATAAGAAGTATCCAATTTCTTTTGATTCTTCAACACCACGAGGAACACATCATGCACGATGTCCTTGGCCACCTCTTCGTCGTTCACGTAACTACATACGAATCCGACCAAATCCCCGAAATGGGATTTAAATAAACTTTCAAAAGAATCACTATTTAAGTTATTTCCTATCATGATACGCATATAACTAACACGACCTCTATCCATACAAAAGTAAACTTTTTATTGAAGACGACAAACAACTGGGACAATTATAAAATAAACTGTTCTCGCATCAACATGGGAAAAGACATTGACAGGTTTCAAGGGATTCGGATTAATTTTGTAAATTTGCTGACAGGTGGGTAAGAATTTTCCCCGGACAAGGCAAAAAAACAATATTATAAATCAAAAACAGGCTCGCATGACACACGTTAATATAGCACCCCGAAAACTATTTTTTTCCCTCTTTTTACTCGTGTTACCGGTTGTAATCAAGGCCGAGCAGAAGGAATTAGAGGAACAATTACGAAAAGTCATCGCGAATAAAAAAGCACAAATTGGTATTGCCGTAATCATTAATAGTAAAGACACGATCACGATTAATAATGACGCACGTTACCCGATGATGAGCGTGTTCAAGTTGCATCAAGCTTTAGCAGTTGCCGATTATTGCGAGAAGAAGGGCTTGTCTTTCGATACACCTATTTATATTCGTAAGGCTGATCTGAAAACGGACACGTACAGCCCGCTCCGAGACCTGTACCCGGATGGAGAAATTTCTCTCCCGATAAAAGAATTACTAGAGTACACCTTGCATTTAAGCGATAATAATGCCTGTGATATTCTTTTCCAGCAAACCGGAGGCACGGAGGCTACGGATCACTACATCCGCTCCAATTTGGGCATGAGACATTTCGCGATCAAGGCCACCGAAGACGAGATGCACCAAGATAAAAACAAATGCTACCAGAATTGGAGTACCCCACTTGAAACAGCAAAAATAATTGAATTACTGTTGAACGTGCGGCTATTCGATGACGAATACCAAGGATTTATCAAAACGACCATGATGTCCTGCGAAACGGGAAAAGATCGGTTAGCCCGCCCTCTGCAAGGAAACAAAGCAATCATCGGTCATAAAACCGGGACCGGTGACCGGAATGACAAAGGACAAATTATCGGGATGAACGATGTCGGGTTCGTGTACTTACCCGATGGCCAAAGCTACACGATCGCTGTTTTTATAAAGGATTCAGAAGAAAGCGAGGCCGCAACAGCCCGAATTATCGCAGATATTTCAAAAACGGTATATCGACACGTTACGAATAACAGTCACGAATAAAACCATGAAATTTGTATTCAGGAAAGCCACAAAAAAGGATATTCCCGCTCTCGGTCGGATGATGCGGGAGGTTTGGGAGGCCATGGAGCAGAAGGAATGGTTTGCCCAGTATGATGCAGAGAAATATATCACGGATTTATTCAATACACGAAAAGGAGATGTCTGGCAAGCAACAGACCCGATAACCCGACAAGTAGCAGGCATTTTCATCGCGACGTACCCGGGACGTGGGAACGAGAATTTGGGATACGACATCGGGTTGTCCGACCCGGAACTTTCACTCGTTGCCCACATGGACACAATTGTCGTACATCCTCTCTACCGGGGCCAAGGCTTGCAACAGAAACTGACTACATTAGCGGAACAGGATTTATGCTCCCGAGGATTTCGGTATTTCATGTGTACGGTTCACCCGGACAATAAATATTCAAAGGACAACATGGAAAAACAGAATTATAAAGTCGTGAAAGAGGCGCTCAAATATGGTGGTTTACCGCGACTTATATTTCTAAAGATCGTATCTCAACCATGATATTCTTTTAAATAAATTCAAACACACAGCTCAATCCCAACCGGCAGATTCCGCTATTATCCGAGGAATATCCGTGTTGTTTAACGGACTTCCATCAAAACGCCATGCCCCGGCTCCGATAGCGTATACAGGTACCCGTGTTCCCGTATGCTCAGGGGTTGTCCATCCCATCCCGGCTTTGTTGTTTAACAGTTGGACGGCCTGTTTGGCCAAAGGTTCCACAACAGCATACAATCCCCTTAGAGCTGCCCCCGCTTGTAGATAAGAACATTCAAACTCTGATTTCAGGACGTCTTCTTCCTCTTTCGTAATCTCTATTTCATTCCAAAAACCCAGTTCTTCAGACAATACAGTTTTCACTTCTTCCCATCGGACTTTACCTCCCCGTTTTTCCCGCAAAGAAACCAAGCGCTCGGACAGCACATCCAAAGAATTTTGCTGGTAAGATAAAAGTTTCAGATTCAAATCATATCCTCGCGTGCCAAGCCCCACACCTCCGGTCTCATGATCGGCAGTCACGATAACCAGCGTTTCGTCCGGATGTTGGTGGTAAAATTCCAGGACAACTTCCACTGCATCCGAGAAATCCATCACCTCATTCACCATTGTCGCCCCATCGTTACTATGGCAGGCCCAGTCTATTTTACCACCTTCTACCATCAGAAAAAAACCTTTATTTGATTTTTGAAAAAGATAATCTATTGCTCCCCGGGTTATTTCAGACAACGTTAAATCCCCCGGTTTCCGGTCGATCGCGTAAGGCAAACTGAATGGACTCGCCCCTGTTTCCTGCACGAAAACCATTTTAGTTGCTTTTTCCCGTTTACGATTAAAATCGTCATATCCCCTGGCAATCGTGTATCCCGCATCCTCGAAACTACAATACACGTCCGGGGCTGTTGAATCCGTCATTGAACGAGTCTGTAAAAAACCACCTCCCGCATAAAGGTCAAATCCCGCCTTAACGGCATCCATAGCGATCTCGTAGTACATGCTCCGGCTAGACTGGTGAGCATAAAATACGGCGGGCGTCGCATGATCGATACTCACGCTAGTTGTAATACCCACGCTCAAACCTTTTTCCTTCGCTTTTACGGCAATACTATACACGTCTTTCGAGTGAATAGCATCCTTACCGATAGTTCCGTTTGAAGTGCGGGTTCCGGTAGCTAAAGCTGTTCCCGCCGCAGCCGAACAAGTAATCGCATTAAATGCCGAGTACGTGGACATCATGTTTACTACTGGAAATCCGGTAAAAGATAACGAATCCAAACCGATCCGTCCATCCAGTTCTGCCCGGTAAAACTGAGTTCCGGTCACTTGCCCGTTCCCCATCCCGTCTCCAATCAAGAAAAATATGTAACGTATTCCATCCCCCTTGCCGGAAGTACAGGAATACCCGAAAAATACCATCATTAAAACACTGAACCACACGATTATTTTCATCATTTACTCGCTTTAAGATTACAAGCCAAAAGTACAAGTAGGATATGACAAAAATATTACCGCATGGTTAAGAACTGATAACAGATTACTCCGACACGAACGAGCCTCGAATATCCCCGCTAAGAAGCAGTAACGATAATTCGGAAACTTTTGCCTGGTAGATAGCGGATAACTTCCGGTCAACGGCATCAATGTAACTACGTTGAAATTCCCTGAATTCGATTCCGGAAAGCGACCCGATCTTGTATTTTTCTAAAGCCGCATCCAAGTTGGCCTCGGCTACACTAGCGCTTTCTATCTCGAAATTTACCATCAGCAGGTTGTTTTCATAGGAATTATACATCAACGCCAAATCTCCCAGCGTTTCTTTTTCCGCCTCCTGATAGGAAAGTTCCGTATTTTCCAATTCCAGTTTGGCATTCTTGATCTTCGTCCGGTTTTGTAAACGACTGAATATAGGGACATTTAACGAAAATCCCCAGTAAAAACCGTTTGACCGGTTCAACGTGGTACTGGAAGAAGGTGTATCTGTCTTGTTATAGTTGTACCCGGAATTGAAATCCAGCGTCGGGAACAACACGGCACGGGCATTTTTTAAATCCAGTGCGGAAATTTTCTGATCTTTTTTAGCGATCAGCAAGGTGGTATTTCCTGCCAGAGTTTTTTGTTCCAAGGTACCCAATGCCAGTTGCGGGCCCAGCAAGATCGTGTCCTGCACGTAATTCACCATTTGCAAATCCGTATTCATCAATTTGTTCAACGTGATATAGGCACTTTTTAAAGCCTCCTTTTGCCGGACGTAAGTCGAGCTGTCCGTGTTCAAATCAATTTTTGCCTGTTGAGCTTCTAGCCCGGATCTATTCCCGATCTTGTAACGCACTCTGGCCTCGTCGTAACGTTCATTCGAGAGTTCCAGTGAATGACGGGCCGCCATCAATTTATGGTGTTGTACCAGCACGTTATAATAGGCTGCACTCACGTTCAAGATCAAGTTCTCCACGGCTTGCTGCACGGCAAGTTCTCCCATTGCCAGTAGCTCTTTCTGTTTTTCATGGGTGGTGAACATCTCTAATCCGTCAAATATCCGCCAGTTTAGAGCAACACCCGCGGTGTAGTTATCCGTTTTTACATCCGACATTTTATTCACTTCACCCGCACTATTCTCGGTCTTCGTGTCATTGCGGGTCTGTGTCTGTTTCGCGGTTCCTTCCAACGTCGGTAGGAAAGTCGAATAATTCAAATTATTCTTATCCATCCGGGCCTCGTTCCGGATGATTTTAATGGAAAAATTTGATTCCAAGGCTTTTTCCAGACATTCATCCAGACTTACACGCTGCGCGGAACAATCGAAAATTGAGAATTGAAAATTGAAAATGAACAATAAAACGATCATTTTCCCTATCCATTTCATATATCGTAAATTCTGTTTTTTCATAGTCATTCTTTATTCTACTCGCAAAATTTTCAATTTGTTCAATCTTCTATCTCTTCTATTATTTTTACTTCTTTCGACGAGAGGTAGGTGTAAATAGCCGGGATCACGAAGAGAGTCAACAGCGTGGAGCATACCATACCTCCCACTACCGCAATACCCATGGCAACACGGCTCTCCGCTCCCGCACCCGTGGCCATAGCCATCGGGAGAATACCCAAAATAGTAGATAAACTCGTCATCAAAATCGGACGTAAACGAGACACGGCTGAATCCTCGATCGCCTCACGCATGGATAAACCGGCTAACTTACGCTGGTTGGCAAATTCCACGATCAAGATACCGTTCTTCGAAACCAGTCCGACCAACATGATAATTCCGATCTGGCTGAAAATGTTCATGGTCTGCCCGAAATACCACAGAGCAACCATAGCTCCGATCAATGCCAACGGAACTGTAAACATGATGATTAACGGATCACGGAAACTTTCGAACTGTGCGGCAAGTACCAAATAGATAAATACCAACGCCAACATGAAGGCGAACATCAAACTGGAAGAACTTTCCACGAAGTCCTTGGATGTTCCCGATAACGTGGTTTTAAAGTCATCGCTCAAGACCTCTCCTGCAATACGATCCATCTCTTCCAGACCTTGAGAAAGGGTCACGCCCTTTGCCAGTCCGGCAGAAACAGTTGCCGACACGAAACGGTCATAACGGTATAGCTGTGGCGGCATGGAACTTTCGGACGTTGTAATCAGGTTATCCAAATGAATCAGGTCTCCATTATTATTCCGCACGTATATTCCTTTCAAGTCACTTGGTTTATTCCGATCCTGACGTTCCAATTGGGAAAGTATCTGGTACTGTTTTCCATTCATGATGTAATAACCCACCCGTTGTTCACTCATGGTCAACTGAAGTGTTTTGGCTATGTCCTGCACGGAGACTCCCATACTGGCAGCCTTGTCCCGGTCAATATTAATGGTCAATTCCGGTTTCGTGAATTTCAGGTTCAAATCAGATGCCGAGAATACCGAACTCTTGTTCACCTCGTCCATAAAGATAGGTAATATCGCCTTCAAATCATCCAGATTTTTCGCTTGAATAACATATTCAACCGGAAGTCCTCCCCGCCGACCGCCAAAGGTCTGTTGCTGGGAAACCAAGGTACGGCCTCCGGTAAATTCACGCACTTGTACTGCTAACTCGTCGGAAATTTCCTGTTGGGTACGCTTCCGCTTGTCGGCATCAACCAACCATAATTGCAAACTTGCCCGGTTTGTTTGTCCACCCCCGACAAATTCAATCACTTTCTCTTGTTCCGGCACCGTTTCTTCTATGAAAGTCGAGATTTCATCTGCATAACGAGCCATGTACTCGTAAGTAGCACCTTCCGGAGCGACAGAATTCAAACGAATATTCGAACGGTCCTCCAAAGGAGCCATTTCCGAAGGAATCAATAACCACAAGAAATAAATAGCTACACCGGAAGCCCCGAGTATAATGATTGACCAATAACGAACTTTCAAAAATCGTTGTAACCAACGACGGTACACCCGGTTCATTCCCTCGAAGAAAGGTTCTGTTTTCCGGTAAAACCAGTTTTGCGTGGCATTCCGGGTCAATAGTTTCGTGGAGATCATCGGCGTAAATGTCAACGCCACGAAAGAGGAAACTACCACCGCTCCGGCAATCACCACGCTAAATTCACGGAACAAACGCCCCGTGGTTCCTTCCAAGAAAACGATCGGGAAGAATACGGCTACCAACACCACTGTTGTCGCGATAACGGCAAAAAATATCTCGTTTGATCCCTTGAATCCCGCCTGCAACGGGGACATACCTTGCTCTATTTTCGTGAATATATTCTCCATGACCACGATAGCATCGTCAACCACCAAACCGATGGCTAGCACGACGGCCAGCAAGGTCAATATATTGATGGTGAACCCGGCCACGTACATGATAAAAAAGGATGCAATCAATGACACGGGGATTGCCAGAACGGGAATTAACGTCGTCCGCCAACTCCGCAAGAAAAGGAAAATGATCAAAACAACCAAAAGGAAAGCCTCGAAAATCGTGTCCTCCACCTCGTTGATTGAACTCCGGATGAATACCGTGTTGTCGAAGGCTATCGTGGCATCAATATCTTCCGGCAGGTCCTTTTCCAAATCCTGCATCACGAGATAGGCCCGGTCCGCAATATCAATGTAGTTTGCTCCCGGTTGGGGAATCAAAGCACACATCACCATGGGAAGGCCGTTACGCTTGGCTATACTCCGGGTGTTCTCGGCATCCACTTCCGCCACACCAATATCTTTAAAACGAACAATTTTTGATCCTTCTCTCGAAATGACCAGGTTGTTGAAATCCTCGATCGACATTAATCGTCCCAAGGTACGGATTGTCAACTCGGTATTGTCTCCTTCCACTCGCCCGGAAGGTAATTCGATGTTCTCTTTTTCAACGGCAGACTGCACGTCCATCGGGGTCAACCGATGTGCTGCCAGTAAAGCCGGGTCCATGCGCAAACGCACGGAATAACGTTTTTCTCCCCAAATATCCACGCTACTCACGCCGGGGATGGTCTGTAACCGTTCTTTGTAATAGCGTTCGGCATACCCGCTCAGGTCGATCAACGAACGTTGACCACTACGCAAAGAAACAGCAAAAATAGGTTGGGCATCCGCATCCGCCTTGTACACGGTCGGGGGGTCTATATCCTGCGGTAACCGACGTAACGTTCCGGAAACTTTGTCCCGGACGTCATTAGCTGCCGTTTCCAAATCCACGCTTAATTCGAATTCTATCGTGATCCGGCTCTGCCCGTCACGGCTCGTACTACTTAACGAACGGATTCCCTGTATACCGTTAATAGCCGATTCCAGAGGCTCGGTAATTTGTGTTTCAATAACATCGGCGTTAGCCCCCACGAACGAGGTCGACACGGATATTACCGGGGGGTCCACGCTAGGGTAGTCACGCACGCCTAAATATAGCAACCCGATGGAACCGACAATAACCAAAATCAAGTTTAACACGGTTGCCAGCACCGGACGCTTTATACAGGTTGAAGATAAACTCATACCACTGATTAATTTTAGATTTATGATTTTAGATTTTAGATTGTATGATTCAGTGATCTTAGACTTTAGATATTGTAATTCTATTCATTCTAAATTTTAAATTCTAAACTCTACATTACCTGAAGCACTAAATTTTAAACTCTAAACTTTTTCTCTATTTATTCAACTTGACATTCACGATCATTCCCTCACGCAATTGCATCAAGCCTCCCGTTAACACGGTGTCACCCACCTGTATTCCGGAAGTTACTTCCACGAACTGGGAATCCCGACTGTCTGTTTGCACGGGTACGCTGGTAGCCTTTTTATTTTTCACTACCCACAAACGTTTCCCATCCATCTCCGGCACGACGGCCTCAGTCGGAACAAGTATATATTTCAAATTCTCAGCCGTCATCAATTCCCCTTTCACGAACATTCCGGCTACAAGATTTTTAGTATTCCGGTAACGAGCCCGCAGATTTATGGTATGAGTTGCCACGTCGGCCTGTGGATCAACAGCATACACTTCCGCCTCGATCTGATGTTCCATACCGCTAGGCTGGAAGGTAAGTTTTCTACCCACCAAAGGCAGATCAATATATTTTTCAGGAATAGAAAATTCAATTTTCAGATAAGAGTTATCAACAATCGTGGACACCTTAGTACTCGGTTGCAAGTAACTCCCCTCACTCACGAAACGGAATCCCATTCGACCGTCAAAGGGAGCCCGGATTTCAGTTCGAGCAATTTTAACCTTTAATAATTCAATATCAGCCAGATTCATATTGTACTCGGTCTCCAACTGTTGAAATTCTTCCACGCTGATGGATTCCCGTTTTAATAGTATCCGCTGTCTTTCCAATTTGGCAGCCAATAATTCTTTTTGGAATTCGGCACGAGCGAGTTGAGCCTGCAAATCCGAATCATCCACTTTCACCAACAAGGTTCCTTTCTTCACCAACGTCCCTTCTTCAAAAGCGATCTTCACAACTTTACCGGCTGTTTCCGAAACCAGTTCGACTTCTTCATTTGCAACCAATAATCCCGTTACGGGAATTCCATTACCGGAAGTTGACATAGATGCCACGATACCCGATACCGGTAAAGCTCCCCGGTTAGCCGCCTTGGGAGCTGTTGTCGGGGTTGACGTCTCTTTATCCGAAGAAAAATCCAAACGAGGGATCACGATCGCTCCCACGATCACGACCGGAATTCCAATTTGTAAAACTCTCTTTAAACCTTTGTTCATATTTTTAATCATTACATACCAAAAATGCCTGTTTCAGCCGAGCCTAGACAAGTATTCACAACACTGTTGTTATGACATCAAATATCCCCAAAAGTTTATCAACAAACCGTTAATAGTTTGTTAAAATAACGAGATGTTTTAGATATTTTATTTAAAACCAATGGCGCCATTTAAACACGATGAAACCGAAGACGGAAAAGAGTATCGAGATAACAATCACGATTAAAAATCCGTATGGATTTTCCTCCAAAGAGTTCGGGACATTCATCCCGTACAAACTGGCAATCAAGGTCGGTAACATTAATATAATCGAGATGGACGTCATCCGTTTCATCACGATATTCAAGTTATTGGAAATTACCGAAGCATAGGCATCCATTGTACCGCTTAAAATATCGCTATAAATACGGGCCGAATCCTGAGCCTGCCGCAATTCGATCTCCACGTCCTCCACCAAATCCTCGTCGAAAAATTGCCGCTGCACTTTCAAGGTCTTCATTTTGATCAACAAGTTATCATTCCCACGCAAAGAAGTGATAAAGAATACCAACGATTTCTCGATTTTTAGCAACCGTTGTAATTCTTCATTCCGGATGGAACGTTCCAATTCGACCTCTGCCATGTGCATCTGGGCATTGATTTGTTTCAAGTATTTCAAATACCACACGGAGGCAGAAAGAAACAAACGGAAAACAAGATCCCAGTTATTGGCAATCTCCAAGTTTTTACGAATCACGTAATTGATGAAATCGGGAATCATTTCTGTCTCGTAATAACACACGGTTACGAACATATCCTCCTTCACGATAATCCCCAAAGGCACCGTGATGAAAGGAATACTTGTATCTACCGACTTAAAAGGAATACGCAGGATCATCAGCGTCCATCCATCCTCTACTTCCAAACGGGAACGCTCGTCCACGTCTTCAACGTCATCAATAAAAGCCTCCGGAATTCCCATTTCGTCGATCAGGTAGCGAAGATCGTCCTGAGTGGGTGAAACAACATTAATCCAGCAATTGGGTTCCCATACTTTCTTTTCCACGAACCCTACTTTACCCATTAGGAAAGTTCTCATAATAATCCTCCTTCAATTTATGAATAGAGGCATTTATCGAGAACCCCTATTCAGATTAATACTGTTGATGATAGTCGTCCATATCTTGTTCTATGAATTTTGCCACAAAAGTAATCTTTTATTTTAAAAAACAGCAATTATTTCTTTAAATCGATGAAGACCGGAAGATGATCGCTGTATCCTCCAATGTAGTGAGGCCCCCGATAGGTCGGTTTCGGACGAACACCGAAAGTCCCTCGCTCTTCTTCAAGTAGAAAATCCGCATCATAGATACCCATTCTTCGGGATACCTGCAAATCAGCTTTCCCGTTCAACAGGTTCCCGGAAACGATGATGTGATCCAGCGTCTGCCACTCTCCCTTGTAACGATAACTACCATAGTTTTTCCCCAGCAAGTAATACCCGGTGTTGTAAAAGTTTTCAGATTTAATTGTCCCGGATTCCGGATTTTGAGTTTTCAACGCCTTTTGCGCGGGTGTATTCGCCCGCCCGTTCAAATCTCCCAAAATCAAAATCATGGCCCGGGGATGAAGATCCTGTATAGAATCCACCTTCTGCCTCACGACAGACGCCGCTTTTACCCGTTTCCATTCACTTTTCGCCTCCCCACCTCGCATGGAAGGGAAATGACAAACAAAAACATGAAGAGTATCGTTTGGGGCCGATATACCCTCACAATAAAGTATATCCCGGGTAGTCTCCCCGCTTTTCAAACGGACTGGAAAGAAAGCGTTATGCAATAACCGGAATGAATTTTTCCGGTAGAGTAAGGCAACATCAATTCCCCTTGCATCCGGGGAGTCAGCATGTACAATACCATAATTACCATCCGCCAACACCGTTTTGTTTACCAAGTCGACAACAACATCCCGATTCTCCACCTCGCTCAAGCCGATGAGTAGCGGAAACTTTCCCGCCCCGAGACTGTTTAACACTTTCGAGATATTGAGTAACTTTCGGGTGTAACGTTCCCGATTCCAATGCTGTTTTCCCCGGGGAGTAAAATCGTCATCTGCCGTCAGCGTGTCGTTTCGGGTATCAAATAGATTTTCCGTATTATAGAACACGACTCGTTCCCGCACCCCCGTCTGGGCGTATGAAACACAGGAGACACACAATAAAAATACCTCGATACAGGTCTTTAGAAACATCACTAGAGTAAAATAAGATGTTTCTCCAACAAAGCGATAATTTTACTCCTTAATAAATTTGCATTAATCGGTTTTGCCGTGTAGCCGTCAAACCCGCTGGCCATGATTTTCTCTTCATCAGAGGCATAAGCATAGGCTGTAACCGCAATCACGGGAACCGTCCCGGAAATCTTGCGGATTTCCTGCACGGCTTGAAAACCATTCAACTCCGGCATATTTATATCCATTAAAACCAAATGTGGATCGTGTTCTTTAAACAATTCAACGGCCTCCCGGCCATTCCACGCGTGTATCAATTGATAATCCTTTTTCAATATGGATTCAAAAAGCATGTAATTACTCGGATTATCTTCAGCAACCAGTATCTTAAGTTTATTTTTCTCGACTACTTGCTGAACGATTTTCTCTTCCTTTATTTCTTGACAATGCAATTTTACAGCTACATAAGGAATCGTAAACCAAAAAGTTGTTCCTTGTCCTACTTCCGATTCCACCCCGATCTTACCGCCCATCCGTTCCACGATAGTCTTACAGATAGACAAGCCAAGCCCTGTTCCCTGTCCAAAATTGTTTAACTTCACGAATCGTTCAAACACGGCATCTTTTTTATCCGCGTCAATACCGCATCCCGTATCGGACACATAAAAATAAAGAGAGTCTTTCTCCAAAAGATGATAACCGAAACGAATCGTTCCCTCTTTCGTGAATTTTATCGCATTATTGATCAGATTAGTAATCACTTGTGTTAATCGATTTTTTTCCGAACGAATACAACATTCCGGAAGGTACTCGTCAAACTTAATCTCCACAGCGGCAGAGCTTAGGCGTAAACAAGAGGTTTGTTCCAAACCTCGCATCAAGGCATTCAAATCAAATTCCGAATAGGTAAACTCCATGGAACCGGACTCGATCTTGGAAAGATCGAGAATATCACCAATCAATTGCAAAAGCAAAGTATTATTGTTCTCGATAATACTAATGTACTCCTGTTTCTCTTCTTCAGCTTCTGCGGATGCCAAAATATTGGAAAATCCAACAATGGCATTCAGCGGAGTCCGGATTTCATGACTCATATTGGCAAGAAAGGCTGATTTCAACCGATTGGATTCTTCCGCATGTTCTTTCGCATCACGTAATGCCAATTCCATCCGCTTCCGAGCGGTAATCACCACCGAAGAACCCACTAAAGATAAAGGTTTCCCATTTTTATCCCACTGATCCACGGTAGCCTGCGCCTCTACCCATTCGTAAGAATAATGATGTTCGCTCTTATCCAACACCCGATATTCCTCTCTAATCTTGGCTACTTTCCCGGTTATTAAAGCCGAATAAGCTGCCTTCACCCGTCCCCGATCGTCTTTATGTATCTTTGAAAAATATTGTTCTTCGGGAACCGCTAAAGAATCCTCATCATCAATACAATGTTTTAGTTCAATTGGACGATTCACATCACACAAGACGGTATGTCTTTCCAAATCCCAACGCCAAGGAGTTATATTCGCCACGTCAAGAGCCATTGACAATTTATAATTCACAGATTCCAACATGGATTTTGTTTTCCGCAAATCTGTGACATCCACGCAAAAAATATCGACCATCCCTTTTTCCGTGGATTCGATATTTATTATTTCATAGTATTTCTGTGTTGCACAATAATAATATTCAAAGGTAAATGACTTCTTCTCGATAAACATTTTTTTGTACAACACGACAAACTCGTCATATCGACTTCCTCGTAATTCGCTGCCTTTTTTACCTACCACCTTCTCCGCTTTGGCAAAACATTTTTCAAACATCGGGTTCACTTCTTCCACCTGATAATCCACAACGTCCCCTTTTGCATCATAAATCAACCGATGTTTCATGTAAGCCAACGGCATATTCGTGAAAAGCGCTTTATATTTTTCCAAAAGAACCAACTCCCGATCGTGTAACACTCTCTCTTTTTTCAACAACCGTAATCGTATCCATAACAGATACGTGATAAATAGTAAAACGATAATGGCTAGTAACATATAACGAGCCTGCTCCCAGAATCCTTCCGGGGCAAATAAATAAACCGCATTATCCGGATACAAAGAAGTCGGGATTCCGGCCTTCTGAAGAATCGGATAAGAGAGATAATAATTCGGTTTTCCCGCCACTTGCAAAGGAATATCTTTTGCCTCCTTTCCACCCAAGACCTCCCTTAACGTCCGCGTAACCGTATGTGCAAAATCTCTCCCCAAGTAGAAATATCCTCCAGCCATATCCCCATCATGGATTCCATTATCTTCCAACGTGAAAACCGGGTGATTATCGAAATAACTGATAGCTTTATGGTTGTTCGTGGACAAATATTTATTTCCGGCAATTTCCTTACGTTGGACCCATGAAAAATAAAGTAACCCGACCTCATTCATGTCATATGAATAAATAGAATCCAGCATTTGATCCATATTTATCTGCCCTTCAATAAAATAAGACACATCCAAATCCGGAAAATACGTCTCGCACACGTGTCTCATTTTCACCCGTATCTGCGCACTCACGTAGTGTCTATCCGATATTAAGACAATCTTCTTCATGTTCGGGAGCAAACGTTTCATTTCGTCAACCGTTTCCCGGATATAAACGGGACACTCGATGAGCGTAACATTCAATCCGTCCAATTTATCCTGTAAAGGGATAATATCTTTCGGGTTGATCTCTTCTCTTTTCAACATGACATCTAACGGACCGACATAATCTTCCCGCACGCAAAGAATAACAGGAACATCTTTCCAGATTCCTTTAAAAACATCCTCGAACACGCACCAGATACTATTTCCCAACATGACAATACATCTGGGAGCGGTATCATATTTTGCCAAAACATAATCCCTCCTTTTCTGCAATCCCGTCACACTATCCTCCAAAAGCATGTTCAAGGATTCAACCCAAATATCTTCTTTTATCGAATGATCTTTTCGTATACTGTCGATAGCATGGTTTGCCCACACGTCAGATTCCGCATAAGAATTCAGAATCAATATATACCCTCGATCATGGATATTCGCTTTTGCCAAAAAAACATGACAACAACAAATAAACAATAAGCTTATCCGCAAAACATTTTTCGTCGACATGACAATTCCCTTTATACAAAATATAGCACAAAGGTATAAAATCTATTTATGAACCCATCCTATTTTGTCCGAATTCAGCAATATATTAATTAGTCATTCCCGGCCATTCCCTGCAACTCTTCCCAATATTCCAAGGCCCGCCGTGTATGAGGGATCACGATGGTTCCTCCCACCAGATTGGCGACAGAGAATATTTCGAACAACTCTTCCGTGGTCACCCCGTACTGGTGACATTTTTCCAGATGATATTTGATACAATCATCGCAACGCAACACCATTGACGTCGCTAATCCCAACATTTCTTTTACTTTTGAGGATAAAGCACCGTCCATATATGTATTGGTATCCAGATTATAGATCCGTTTGATCACTTTATTATCGGCTGCCAGTATTTTCTCGTTCATTTTAGCCCGGTATGCCCGGAATTGCTCAACCATTTCACTCATAATTGTACATTTTATAGCTAAACAAATAATTTCAATATATCGTTGATGTTCGCGAACAACAACAAGAACAACAAGAAGAACATTCCCACGATCTGGGCGTTCTCCATAAATTTCTCATTCGGCTTGCGACGTGTTATCACCTCGTAGAGCAAAAACATCACATGACCTCCATCCAACGCCGGAATAGGCAAGAGGTTCATTACGCCCAGAATAATGGACAACATGGCCGTTAATTCCCAGAAAGCCCGCCAATCCCACACGCTGGGGAATATGTTCCCGATAGAAATAAATCCTCCCACGGACCTGAAAGCTTCCGGGTTTTTAAATAATTTGAATTGTTTCAGATAGGACTTGATCCAGTCAAATCCCATGTTAATTCCCGCGGGGATAGCACCAAAGAAGGAGTATTCTTTCACGGCGTACTCGAAATCGTTTATCACTTTCGGATACACCCCGATCACTTTACCACTTCCAAGAGCAATAGGGATAGAAAGGGTATCGCTCCCACGCAATACTTTTGTATTCAATATACTGTCCCGGTGTGAACGTATCAAATCAATATACTCGTCATAGAAAGTAAATGAATGTCCGTCTAATTCCAGCACCCGGTCTTCTTCCAACATTCCGGCATTCCGGGCAGGTGATTCATCGGCAAACCCTTGTATCGAACCGTCATATTTATAACGGGGTGTGAGTAAGGCTATCCGCTTAAACCCTTTCGAGGAATAGGACAGCATCTCCCCGATCAATGTAGAAGGGAGATTTATATTCATCACCTGACCATCCCGCATAACCTGTATCGTCTTCGGGTTTTCCATTAAGATATACCCCGGAATTTCGAAGAAATTCTCTACTTTTTTATTGTCCAAGGATAAGATCATATCCCCATTTCGCAACCCGGCATTAAGTAACAAGGAGTCGCATACAACTCCATATTTCGCATTCTCGGTAGGCAAGTACTGCTCTCCCCACGCATAAAGAATCATGATGTAAATGAAAAACGCCAGGATAAAATTAACAAGTACCCCGCCGATCATGATGATCAATCTTTGCCAAGCCGGTTTAGAGCGGAACTCGTAAGGTTTTGCCGGTTCTTTCATTTGCTCCAGATCCATGGACTCGTCAATCATTCCTGCAATCTTCACGTATCCGCCAAGAGGCAACCATCCCATCCCATATTCAGTTTCTCCCCTTTTAAAACGAAACAGGGAAAACCACGGGTTGAAGAAAATAAAAAACTTCTCCACTCGTACTTTAAATATTTTTGCCGCCACAAAATGCCCCAACTCATGCAACATAACCAGAATCGAGAGGCTCAACAAAAACTGTAATATCTTTACTAATACATCCATATACCTATTTTAGATTTTAAATTTTAGATTTTAGATTGAGAAATTCCTCTTTTGCTATTCGTCGGCCTTCTTGGTCTGAAGCGATATAATCTTCCAAGGTAGGTTGGACAATATAACTCACTTTTTCCATCGTTCGTTCAATCACATCCGACATGGCCGTGAAAGAAATTTCATCCTTCAGGAAGGCTGCCACCATAATTTCATTGGCCGCATTTAACACGCAGGGGGCATTCCCTCCACGATTCATGGCCTCGTAAGCCAATCCCAGATTTCGGAAGGTCGTTATATCCGGTTTTTCAAACGTGAGATCGGAATAAATACCAAAATCCAAACGCGGTATCTCCGAATGTACCCGCTCCGGGTAAGTCAGTGCATACTGGATCGGCAAACGCATATCCGGAACTCCCAACTGTGCTTTTATATTTCCATCCTGAAACTGAACCATCGAGTGAACAACGGATTGCGGGTGTACTAACACTTCTATTTGTGAAGGTTTTACTCCAAACAACCACTTTGCCTCGATCGCCTCGAAACCTTTGTTCATCATGGATGCGGAGTCGATGGTAACCTTTGCCCCCATGTTCCAGTTCGGGTGTTTTAATGCTTGTGCTGCCGTTACGGACTTCAAATATTCATAATCCCGTCCCCGGAAAGGTCCACCGGACGCTGTTAATAATATCTTCTCCACCGGGTTGTTGTGTTCGCCCACCAAACACTGGAATATAGCCGAGTGTTCGGAATCCACGGGTAATATCGCCACCTTGTATTCCTCAACCAACCGATTAATTAAATCTCCGGCAACAACTAAGGTTTCCTTATTGGCCAGAGCGATCGTCTTACCCGCCTTAATCGCGTTGATCGTGGGTAACAACCCGCTATACCCAACCATGGCAGTAACGACCACATCAATCGTGGATGTTTGCACGACTTGAGCAATAGCTTCGCTCCCGGCATATACCTTTATATCCTCATCCTTCAATAACTCGGTTAACTCGGAATATTTTGATTCATTTCCGATCACAACCATGTTAGGCTTGAACTTTCTGGCTTGCTGTGCCAGTAATTCCACCTGATTATTTGCCGTGAGAACCTCTACATTAAACCGTTCCGGATTAGCGTCAATCACCTGCAATGTCTGCGTTCCAATTGACCCGGTAGATCCCAATATTGCTATATTTTTCATTTCAAAACAATCTCCAAAACCACTATTCGCAAATCATTTAAACTTAATGAATGTTTCCGGATTCAATGCTTTTCCCGCTTGCCACAACTCGAAATGCAAATGCGGTCCGGTTGTTTCTTCGCCCGTATTCCCTACCACTGCAATCGCCTCTCCCGCACGGACAAAATCTCCCTGCTTTTTCAACAATACCGAATTATGCTTATATACTGAAACCAGATTTCCATTATGCTGTACTTGAATCACGTAACCCGTCTTAATTGTCCAATCCGTGAAAATGACCACGCCATCCAGCACGGACAAAACATTTGAATTTTGCTTGGCCACCAAATCCACCCCGTAATGACGAGTCGTTTCATCAAAATGATTAGTTACCACCCCATCCAATGGTGAGAAGAAATGATAAAAATCATCATCGGAAGAACTGACATGACCAAGGGTTAAATTGTATTTTTCTTCTTTTTCCACGATTTCCCGAAAACCGGCCTCTTCTTCCGACATACCTAACATCGAAGTATCATAGGTTACCTTTACATTCTGCTGCATCGACACGAAACTCGTCGTGTCCAAGTTTTCGTCTCTCAAAATAGTTTGTATGGAATGGAGAAAACGATCCTTCTTCTGCACCTCGTTTAATAGGGAATCAACCCGTAGAGCGTTTTGTGTAATCTGACGTCTCAATTGTTGGCTCGGGTAACCCGGGATGAATTCCCGCAAATTCGTGAAAGCAATCAACATGATAGTCAATATAATCAAGACGACGGCCAATGTACTTAATGCCGTGAGAACGTGCAACGGAGAGAGCCGAAGGTGCATTACCTCCTCGTAAGTAGACTCGTTAAATATCGTCAACTTATAGCGGTTCCTCAGCTTATTCCAATATTTTCGTTTTTTACTGCTCATCCAATTATTTTTAGCCTTCAAAAATAGTATAAAAATCCAACTTTCCCAGCCAGAGGATTCATAAACTTTATCGAGGCAGTAGAAAAGAGTTTAGAATGAAAAAGATTTTGTAATTGCCGATTAAACGATTAAGTGATTGAAAAGAGCATTGAATTGAGAGCAAGAATCACTGAATCGGAAATCATAAATCAAAAAATGGATCGGTTCTTGAATCAATTCGGGGTTTTGATAATCTCCGGGTATTGATAGATTCGCAAGTTAAAATAAGGAATCACTGCTAACAGATGATCGAATATATCGGATTGAACCTTCTCGTAGGCTACCCATTCTTGAATCCGGGAAAAACAATACACCTCCAGAGGAATACCTGTTGCCGTCGGTTGTAATTGCCGGACCATGTATGTCATATCGATATTCAAATCGGGATTGGCTTCCAGCCAGCGCACAGCGTACTGTCTAAACACGCCTAAATTCGTCAACTTCCGTTTATCCAACACGTCAGATATTCCTTTATTTTGTTCGTCCAACTTCGGCAACATATCTTCAATATACCCTTTCAAGACATTCGATTTACGTAAAGTATCGATTTCTTCATCCGAAAGAAAATGGACGGAAAGCATATCTATATTAATATAGCGCATAATCCGACGACCGGCAGACTCCTGCATTCCCCGCCAGTTCGTGAAAGAAGCGGACACTAACTGATAGGTGGGAATCGTCGTGATCGTCATATCCCAATTTTGTACTTTCACGGTATATAAGTTGATCTCCAACACCGTCCCGTTTGCATTATTGCTCGGCATCACGATCCAATCCCCGATACGCACCATCTGATTGGCCAGTAATTGAACTCCGGCCACAAAACCTAATATCGCATCTTTGAATATCAACATTAAAACCGCAGCAAACGCCCCCAACCCGACCAGTAAATTACGGGGGGACTCCCCGATAAACTCGCTGACGATTGTAATGATAATAGCAGAAATCACGAAAATTTTAATCACCTGCACGAAAACTTTTATCGGACGATCTTTCGCGATCGGGTACGAATCATAGATTCGGTTTATCGCATCCAGCACGGCAACAATCACGAAACCGGCAACCACGAGTATCCAAGCCACGATAAACCGATGAAAAAGTTCTATATGTTGCCACTTCCCGTACACGATTTTAAAAGCAAAATCTATAAATATCGGCGGTATCAGATTAAATATTTTCTGAAAAACACGCTCCTCGAAAAAAATATCATCCCATTTGGTTTTCGTACGACGCACCATTCCCCCGATCACCCGGGTTATTCCCTTGCGCAGAAAGAATGTAAATAAAAAAGCAATCAGACAAATGACCGCGATCTGCAAGAGGACCTCTACTGCCGAGGCCGTGGAAGGGTCTTTAATACCCAAATTCAACCAAGAAAACCATTTGTTTATATCTATTTTCAACAGCATCATATCTTTCCCAAAGTTTTACAGGCGTATACGATAAACCACCGGATAAGTTAAACCCCATTAACAACGAATCGTTCTAAATAATCTAAAAACCCCTCTATTTTTCCCTATTTTCACACTTAACCCCTAAATTAACGTTAAAGAATTAACGTATCAGAACAAAATTACTTACACTTTGCTATATTTGCAGACACAAACATTAAAACATTAAAATAATTCGTATGGCAAAAAAATTATTAATCGTGTGTGCTTTATTGGCATTGATCAGCACTAGCCTGTTCGCCCAATATGACATGAAGGCACCACTTCCCATGGATCCGAACGTTCGCATCGGGAAACTAGCTAATGGATTGACTTATTACATCCGCCATAACGCGGAACCCAAAGAACGAGCAAGTTTTTACATCATCCAAAACGTGGGAGCTATCCTGGAAAATGATGATCAAGACGGTTTAGCTCACTTCTTGGAACACATGGCATTCAACGGGACCAAGCATTTCCCGGGAAGAAAAGGTATTACCAACATGTTGGAAAAACACGGTGTTGAATTCGGAAGAAACGTGAATGCTTACACGGCACAAGACGAGACAGTTTACAATATCAGCGAGGTTCCTACAACCAATCCTGATTTATTAGATACTTGTCTACTCGTACTTCACGACTGGTCACATTATCTTTTATTAGTCGATGACGAAATCGATGGCGAAAGAGGAGTTATCTCTGAAGAATGGAGAACCAGAAGAACCCCGAGTTTCCGTATCCGTGCCCAAATCATGCCGGTATTACTGAAAGACTCTAAATACGCGAAAAGAGATGTTATCGGTAACTTGGACATTATTAAGAATTTCAAATACCAAACCCTTCGTGATTATTATCACAAATGGTATCGTCCGGACCTGCAAGCTATCGCTGTTGTTGGTGATTTCGACGTAGACCAGATGGAGAAAAAAGTAAAAGAATTATTCTCCAAAATCCCGACTCCGGTGAATCCGGCCGTGAGAGAAGAGTTCACGGTTAACCCTCACGACGATATTTACTTCGTATGCGCAACGGACAAAGAAGTAACTCAATCGTCTGTCAGCGTGTATATCAAATACCCCTCTACCCCGAAAGAAGAAAAGAATCATGAATACCTGAAAAATAGTATTCTTCAATCTTTCTACAATACCATGTTGGGACAACGTGTTTCTGAATTACTTCAAAAAGGCAATCCTCCTTTCATTAACGCACAAGCCGGATTCGGTGGCGGCATTGTAAGAGGATGGAGTACCTATATTATCTCTACCACGGCAAAACCGAATGAAGAAGCAGCAGCACTGGAAGCTATCTATCGTGAAAACGAAAGAGTAAAGAAATTCGGTTTCACGGAAGGCGAGCTTGAAAGAGCAAAAACCAATATGCTCGTAGGTTTGGAATCTGCTTACAAACAAAAAGACAAAACTACCTCCGAAGATTATATCGGTGAAATGCAATCTAACTTCCTTGAGGGAGAGCCTATCATAGACTTCGATTACTATTACAATTTTGCCAAAGCTATTATCCCGACCATCACCGTGGATGAAGTTTCAGCTTTAGCTAAAAAACACCTTAACCGGAAAAACATGGTGATCGTTGCACAAGGCCCGTCTGAAGGAGTTAAACACATCACGAAAGAAGAAGCCATCGCCGTGTTGGACAAAGTTGAGAGTTCTAATTTAGAGCCTTATAAAGACCAAGTAACAGAGGCATCTTTAATCAACGAGGACTTGAAAGGTTCCAAGATTATCGCTACCAAAAAATTACCGCAATTCGATGCTGAAGAGTGGACCTTGGAAAACGGGGCAAAAGTAGTATTCCGCAAAGCCGACTACGAAAAAGACCAAGTACAAGTAAGTTCTTACAGTAAGGGTGGTACTTCATTATATGGTATCGACAAATTAGCATCTGCCCAAGTCACAGATCAATTTATCGGGGCTTACGGATTAGGAGACTATGACGCAATAACCTTGAGAAAATTATTAACCGGGAAACAAGCCCAAGCCGGTGTAAGCATTGGCGGTCTTTCAGAATCAGTCGGTGGTGCATCTACCCCGAATGATTTCGAAACCTTGATGCAGCTGATCTACTTGCGTTTCGAGAAACCTCGTTTCGACAAAGAAGTACACAATACCATGATGCAACGTAACTACGCTGCCATCGAGAACTCAGCCAACAATCCTCAAAAGATTATGCAAGACTCTGTTAGCATGATCATGAGCAATTATAGCCCGAGAACATTGTTGTTCGGTAAAGAATTTTTAGATAAAGTCAGTATTGAACAAATCGAGGAGATCTACCGCGACCGTATCAAAGACATCAGCGACTTTACATTCTTCATCGTGGGTAACATCGATGCAGAAACCGTAAAACCATTGGTTGAAAAATACTTGGGATCTGTAAAATCTTACAACCGGAAAGAAAATTGGGTAGATAACAAAGTGAGAGGACCGAAAGGAAGAACTGAAAAAGTTATTGAACTGGATCTGACCACTCCGAAAGCAACTGTAATCACCAGTTTCTCTAAAGAGATGAAAACAAGCATTCACGACAATCTTTGCTTGAATATCTTGAAAGGCGTACTGGATCAAAGATACATGACCAATATCCGTGAAAAAGAAGGTGGGACCTATGGTGTAGGTGTTCAATCGGGATCTTCTAAAGAACCGTACGAAAGCTACAGCATGAGCATGAGCTTTGATTGCGATCCGGATAAAGCAGAACATTTGAAATCATTAATCTATGCCGAAATCGACAAATTAATGAAGGAAGGTCCGACACAGGAAGAGATCGACAAGGTAACTACTATCCTGAAGAAAAATAATGAACAAAGCAAACCTCACAATGCATATTGGATGAGTGCAATTCAAACTTATTATCTTCGTGGAATTGATGTAACTGACCCGAAAAACTTCGATGATATTATTGACAAGATCACAACAAAAGACGTGAAGAAATTCACCCAGAAATTATTCAAGGGAGCCGATGTTGTTGATATGATCTTCCGACCGAAATCAAAATAAAATTAGGTTGCAATTTATATAAAAGGAAACGTCCGGGAGTAATTCCCGGACGTTTCTTCATTCATACAGAATTTCATCAAGTGATGAGTTCGAATTACTCCTCTCCTACTCCATCTGCCTTAAACTTAAATTGTTTCGCCACCCTAAAAATAACTTTTTTATTTTCGGGGTACAAAACAACTTTTTGGGTTGAAAGAACATATCGATGACGAACAGCACATTTTTTCACGTTGAAAGATCCAAAGCCCAATACCCCCACATGCCCCTCTTCTTTTAACCCTTCTAACATCGTACTGAAAATTTCATCAAATACCATCGTCACATCCTTTTGTGACATGCCATTTTTTTTGGCCACAATCTTAACTATTTTTCTCTTGTCCATATCTAATTGTAAAATGATTTTTCCTCACACGATAAATACTGACTCATGTCTGTTCAACATTTATTCCTAACAAAGTTAGAAATTAAAAGATAAAATACAACATTTTCCATCCAAAATGCAACAATATAGCAAATATGACTACAAAATACTCCCTCAACAAACCGAGTCAACCGAAACTTCCGTTTTTTTTGAAGATTACCCCAATAATCTATACGGAATAATTTACCAATACTTGTTTAAGGGAAAAAGACTATGTAACTTTGTATGAAAACAATAAAGGGGCAAAATAGAATAAACCAGCAGAATATGGAAAAAGAAACAAAAACAATTCGTTTGATCTATCCTCAATGGCAAGGTGCCAATATCGTAAAATTGATTACAGAGGTTGAAAATCCCGATGATGCCTCAAGGGGATATGTCTTGGGGGCACAACTCTTAAATTTCCTGGCCCCGGACAATGGTCAAGAAACACTAACCGTTCCAGTTTCGACTGAAATCACGGATCGAAAGGTGACAGACGGAGTCCTTGACCGGGATATTATAGTCCGTCAAACAAGAGCTGCATTAAACATGCTACAAGTCAGTAATCCCGATAAAATCGTAACACTCGGCGGAGAATGTTCGGTCAGTGTCGCTCCCTTTACCTACTTGGCTCAGAAATACAAGAACGATGTTGCCCTAATTTGGATTGATGCACATCCCGACATCACACTCCCCGGAGACATCTATCCCGGATTTCACGCCATGGCCGTAACTGCCTGCATGGGATATGGAGACACCAAAATTCTAGCGGAATTACCCACCCGATTTACCCCATCAAACATATTACTCGTGGGATTACGCAACTGGGAACGTGAAGAAATCAAAGAACGCCAAAAGCAATACGGAATAAAGCATCTCACGCCCAAAGATGTTGCACAAAACAGTGATGCAATCAAAACTTGGTTGAAATCATGCGGAGCGTCGAAAGTCGTTATCCATTTTGATATGGATGTACTTGATCCTGCCGAAATCATCGCTGCTGTTGGTACAGACCCCGATGGGATGAAAATGGAAGAAGTCATTCGGGTAATAAAGGACATTGCCGCAGAAAAAGAATTAGTAGGCCTGACAATTGCGGAACCCATGCCTCGCACGGCAATCAGGATCAAAAATATGTTACATCAATTACCTCTATTATAATAAAGGACAAGCCACAAAATTTTATTTCAAAATAACGCCTCTCCCTGCCAGGAGAAACTAAAAGATGAATCTGCAACTTGTAGCCTATAACTCGCCGAAGGCGAACATTCGTCCATAATTACTCCGGGGTTAGGCTAGTGATGGGCTATGACAATTACCAAGCACACACACAGCAGGAACATAGCAAGAACAATCTCCAATGTACTTGCTATGTACCTACAATGAAAATGATTTGTTCTTTTCCCTGCCCATCTGCGGCCAAAGTGTAGCCCGCAGATAACCATAAGCGGACAAATGGCGAATGCTCCGAATATCAAAAGTCTTAACGGGACATTCGGGTATATCACGATAAAAAGAGCATCTATGGGGGCTAAAGTATTCTTTTTATCTTGTCTTTTTTTTGTAAAAAATCCTTTTGTCCTTTGGAAATTCGAATAGAATACCTATCTTTGCAACCGCAATTGAGAAACACAATTGAAGGATTCAGTAGCTCAGCCGGTAGAGCACAACACTTTTAATGTTGGGGTCCTGGGTTCGAGTCCCAGCTGGATCACAGTTCGAATGACAATCCGCTATAATAAACGAATTATAGCGGATCCTTTTTTATACACCAATGTATACTCCCAAAGGGAGGGGCAAATGAAATTCGCTATCCTTCGATACTCAAAGACTCGATCTTCAACAAACGTTCTCTAAGACGAGGCATATCTTTCTGTCTGATAGACAAAGTCATCTCACATTCCATCTCAAAATTTCGGGATAAAATGTCCGGTTCTTCTTCTTTCAATACTTTCATCACGTCATTCATCACGACATAAGTAAAACGCACGTGAATAACTTCATCTACCGTTCGCTCCACGATCTCTGCATGATTGATCGCATCGGCAGCAGCTTCTTTATAGGCTTGAATCAAACCGGATACCCCTAACTTAATTCCCCCGAAATACCGGATCACCACGATAAGCACGTTGGACAAGTCATTGGAAATAATCTGTCCGAGGATGGGTTTACCCGCCGTAGAAGAAGGTTCCCCGTCATCATTCGCCCGGAAACGCTCCCGGTTTGCCCCTAGGCAATAAGCATAACAATGGTGTCGGGCATCATAAAACTTCGTCTTAAGCCCGGTAACAATATCTTTAATCTCTTCTTCGGATTTCACGGGATAAATAAAAGAAATAAAGCGACTGCCTTTTTCCTTGTACAGGCCTTCGGCAATCGCGTTTACGGTTCTATATTTATCCTCCTCCATAAAGGAACGTGATAATTAGTTACGGCAATAAAGTTTCTTTTGGAGTTCCTCCACTTGAGCCTTAAAAGCACGATCGGTCTCCATCAGATCGGTAACAGCCTTACAAGCATACAACACGGTTGTGTGGTCCTTCTTACCAATTTGTTTACCGATGTATGCCAACGATGCATTCGTGTAAGTCTTGCTGAAATACATGGCCAGCTGACGAGCCTGAACAACTTCCCGCTTTCTCGTCTTCTCTTGCAACATTTCGGGAGCCATGTTAAAATGATTACAAACAACCTGCTGAATATGTTCCACGGTCAACTCGACTTTCTGATTCTTCACCATTTTACCCAAAATATCCTTCACCACATCAACTGTCAGGTCTTTATGGTTAAATGTAGCCTGGGCCAGCAAAGAAATCATTGCTCCTTCCAATTCCCGCACGTTATTACTTACATATTTACAGATATATTCCAATACCTCATCCGAGAAGTCAATACCATCTTTATGCGCCTTAAAACGAGCAATTTCCATACGAGTTTCAAAATCAGGAGCTTTTATCTCGGCAGACAATCCCCAACGGAAACGGGAAAGTAAACGTTCTTCCAAACCACTCAATTCAGCCGGAGAACGATCGGATGTCAAAATCAATTGCTTTCCCGATTGATGCAAGTGATTAAATATATGGAAGAATGTATTCTGCGTGGCAGTCTTACCGGCCAACTCATGAATATCATCCAGAATCAACACGTCAATTAACTGATAGAAATGTAAGAAATCATTTATCTCATTTTTACGTACAGCTTCCGTAAATTGAGTCTGGAAAACATTCGTGGTCACGTACAACACGACCTTGTTGGGATAATTTTGTTTCACCTCCATACCGATAGCTTGAGCCAAATGAGTTTTCCCCAATCCGGACCCACCATATATTAACAAGGGATTAAAAGCCGTACCTCCCGGATTTTGTGCAATCGCCACGGCAGCAGACTTTGCCAAACGATTACAACTTCCCTCGATATAACTGTCCAACGTGTAAGAAGGATTCAATTGAGGGTCTATCTGCAAACGATTATTATTACGCTCAAAAGGATTTTTAGGGGCAACACTATCCGGTTTACCATTCACGTATACCGTGTTTGGTTCCACCTTTTTCATGTTATTGGAAGGCATCGTTACGGAGAGAGGGTCACGAGGATGGCTCTCTTCTACTACAACCGAATATTCAAGTTTTGCATTCGGACCAATAGCGGTACGAACAGCCTTTCTCAATATATCCACAAAATGCTCTTCCAAACATTCATAAACATATTGACTCGGCACTTGAATTGTCAACACATCATCTTTGAAACTCAATGCACGAATCGGTGCAAACCAAGTTTTAAACGTTCTTGGCAACACCTGCTCCTTGATCAAGTCTAGACATTCCGACCAAACACTTTTACAATCCCTTTTCATTTATCTATTAGTTTATATCCCTATCTCATTTCTAGGAAATGGAACGCTAAATTCGAAAAAAAAATCCTGGAAAAAAAATGATGCTTTCACTTGTTTTTTATCGATTCTTGCTTACGTTTTAGGTATCAATCCTTTAGACATACACCATTGATAACCAAAACTTTAACCTAAATCAACACAATTACCTATCGTCTCTTTTTTGCAACAGATTCTTAACATAAACGTAACAT
Source organism: Butyricimonas sp. RTP31003st1_G1_RTP31003_210430 (assembly GCF_040920905.1). Lineage (NCBI taxonomy): Bacteria > Pseudomonadati > Bacteroidota > Bacteroidia > Bacteroidales > Odoribacteraceae > Butyricimonas > Butyricimonas sp. RTP31003st1_G1_RTP31003_210430. The sequence continues at coordinate 65,626 of NZ_JBCOSQ010000008.1, forward strand.
TCTAATTAACCTATCATAGGGATAAAGCTTTAGCACCTAAGGAAAAAAAATGAACTACGCTATATTTTTTTGATTCTTAAAACTAGTTTTTTATGTTAACAAAATTCAGCCTCCCAAAAGCATTATTTAGAACAATTCTAATTTTCAAATAAAGTCAATTTTAACAATATAAGCATCATTATAACGCTTTATAACATCGTCTAATTTCCTCTGGGCAGGTTTCAATTTCTTGTAGCTATCAATGATGTAAAGATATTTATCCTTATACTTAATCTCCTTCAATCCAGGATTTTGCACATACAATTCAGAATTAATATCCAATCGTTCTGAAGACTCGAAAATCACCACGCCATATTCTTCAAGAGCATTTTTTCCTGAAGAAAAATCAATCAGAGAAAGATTTATAAAGCGTTTCGGATTATACCTGAACTCAACTAATAAACGATTCAAATTTTCACTCACTTGATTCAAATTATAATAGAGATCATTATCATTTAAAAGAGCACCTATCGTTCCCTCTCCTCTATTTATTTTATTCATTATCGAATCGGTTGTAGCCAAAATATAATCCAAGCTCATCAATGTCTGGTGTAAACTTGCCTGCCGTAAAGAATCGCTTATCGCGGATACATTCCCCAAAATAGTAGAAATCTCTTCGTTATTATTTCTCAAATTACCCGTGATGCTATTTACATCCTGCAAGATAGAACTGATTCTCGCGGACTCCCCTTGTATTAAGGTATCCAAATTTCCCGAGGCTCCCTCCAAATTACGTAACGTTCGATCAATACTTCCGAAACTATTACTCAAATTCTTTTTTGTTTCCTCATTAAACAACCCTTGAACAATTAACATCACTGAATCCAATGATCCCAGCAAACGCTCGGCTTTCTGTTTCAATGGCAACATTTGCTGGCTTACCTGTTCCATAAGTCCTCGCTCCACCTGGGAGCGCAGGGTGTCTCCACTTACCGCAGTCACGTGAGAATCTCCCGGTACCAGAGCAACGACTTTTGAACCCATTAAATCAGCACTCTGAATCATGGCCAACGTGTTTGATGGCAGCTCCAACCCTTTATCCACCGAAAACTTCACGAGTACCCGATCGAACCGTTCTCCCGTAAATTGAATCGAAATTACTTGTCCTACCTGATAGCCCCGGTAAATAACGCCACTAGACACTTTCAATCCTTCTACACTATCATACACACCATAAAATGTACTTTTGGATTCAAACAAGGACGAACCTTTCAAGAAATTTATTCCCCAAATCAAGATAAAAACCGCAGCCAACGCGGTCAGGGCTAATTTCGCTTCTCTTCTTATTTTCATGAGTATTATTTTATTTCTTCATTTATTTCTTCTGTTCTAACTTTCTTGCCTCAGCCACGGTAATTTGTTTTCCCTTATAGACAGCAATAATAAAGCAATCCTTTACCGTTTTCCGAACTTCTTGTTGAAACTCTAACGCCTTCTCGTAACTCGAAGTTTTCTTCACGTAATACCGATAACGGTCTGTTCCCTTCAACTCCTCCACCTTATCTTTCAATTTCAGATACCGAAGATCTTTTATTTGTGTCTTGGAAGAGGCAACTTGTATCGCATAAAACAAATCATTCTTACCAGAAGTCGTAACATTCTTCTCTACTTCTTTCTTTTCTACCGTGGAAGTTTTCTGGTTTTGCTTTTGCACCTGCGGAGTTTGTTTTGGTATCACTTTTTGTTCATCCTGCCCACCGGTCAACACGACACTGTTACGTTCCACGTTATTCTTATAGGTCTGAAAAGCCGTAAATATAGCCCGGGCAATATTCGTTTGTCCCGATTCAGACGTTAAAATCTTTTGATCACTCGGATTCGAAATAAAACCGGTCTCAATCAGAACTGCCGGCATCCCTACGTCCATCAACACGATAAATCCCGCTTGCCTTACTTCCCGATCCGGCATACGAGTTCTCGCGATTAACTCCTTTTGTATAGGTGCGGCAAATTCCATACTATTCTTCAAATGACTATTCTTCAAAAAATTAAACATGATATATGACTCTGCCTTTTTCGGATCAAAACCATCATATTTCACAGAATAATCCTCTTCGTAATGAATAGCCTCGTTCTCTTTCATGGCAACCTGAAAACTGGCCTCCGACTTATGCAACCCCAACACGTATGTTTCCACGCCTCTCACGCTTGATTTGGAAAACTTATTCACATGAATAGATATAAACAATTGCGCTTTGGCCTTATTTGCAATCCGTCCCCGTTCTCTCAAATCCACGGCGACATCTTTTGTTCTCGTGTACACGACATTCAAATCAGGATAGGCACTCTTCACCATTTTTCCCAATTTCAGGGCAATTGCCAACGTTATATCTTTTTCTCTCAGCTTTCCACTGATAGCTCCCGGATCTTTTCCTCCATGTCCGGCATCAATACAAATACAATTAATTTTACCCAAAGCTTCTTGTGCAATCAAAGAATTTGAACCTTCTAATAAAAAGATTACCAACAAGAAACATATGAACCTGCACTGATTTATCATGTATTTAAAACTTTTTAAAAAGAATCATGAGCATTAACAACCATTATTTCTTACATTTGCAAAGCAAAAATGCAATATGCGTGATGCAATAATTAGTCACAAAAATAATTATAAAATTGCAAGTTAGATTATATACAGGGCTTTTTATTAAGAAATGTATCATTTTAACAATGATCGCCCTGCCCATAATACTCTCATCGAATGGCTTGGCGTCCGAGATTATTTTCGGACAAAATCTCTTTATCACGGCCATTGACACAACGGGACAACCCGGTGATAGCATTCGTATCGTTTATGATTCTGCAGGAATCCCGATAGACACTATTCGTAACGATTCCACACAATCCAAACCTCTATTCGACGACTTGATCGATTATAACGCGGACGATTCTGTCAGATTTTCAATACAAGAGAAAAAAGTATATCTATACGGAAATGGTTTCGTGAAATACCTCACAACAGAGTTAAGAGCCGATTACATCGAACTGGACATGGATAAAAAATTAGCCATGGCAACCGGAGTACCCGATTCTGTCGGGAAATTAAAAGGAACACCCAAATTTAAAGATGGTGGTCAGGAATTTGAAAGTACTGAATTACATTATAATTTTGACACGAAAAAGGGTTACGTAACCGAGATTATCACCCAGGAAGGAGAAGGTTATATTCAAGGAAAAACAACCAAAAAGATGAGTGACTCCGTCTATTGCGTGAAACACGGTATGTACACGACCTGCGACGAACACGACCATCCTCACTTTGGGCTAAACATGAGCAAAGCGAAGATGATCAAGGATAAAAAGATATTCGTCGGTTTCACCAATTTGGAACTGGAAGGAATTCCTTTACCGATCTTTATTCCTTTCGGCTTTTTCCCGATCACGAAAAAAGCCACGTCGGGAATTATCATGCCCACTTACGGAGAGGAACGAATGAGAGGATTTAACTTGAGAGGTGGTGGATACTATATTTATATCAATGACTATATTGATATGAACATCACCGGGGATATTTACACCAACGGTTCTTGGGGTTTACAATACGCAACCCAATACCGTAAAAGATACAAATTCAACGGTAATCTGAACTTCACGATCAGTAAAAACTATGTCAGTGAAAAGGGGTTGCCTGATTATCAGGAATCATCTGACTGGTCTGTACGCTGGACCCACACGCAAGACGGAAAAGCAAACCCGTACAGTTCATTCTCTGCTTCCGTGGATATGTCATCCGCCAATAACAACTACTATAATGCCAACACGGTAGACGGAATTGCCAACCAAAGAAAGCAATCCAGTATTTCGTGGAGTAAGAAATGGCCGGAAAGTCCGTTCAGCTTGAGTGGTTCGTTCAATCATAGCCAGAATAGCCGGGATTCCTCTATTGCTATAACATTACCGAATTTGAGTCTCCGGATGACACAAATCTATCCTTTCCGTAAAAAAGGGAAAAGCGGTGAAATGAAATGGTATGACAATATTGGTGTATCTTATTCTGCCGAATTAAGAAATAGTATCCAAACCAAAGAAGACAAGTTGTTCAAATCTTCTTTTGAAAGAGACTGGAGTAATGGATTTAAACACAATATCCCGATCAGTTTACAATTTAAGATTGCCAAGGACGTGACTTTCACTCCCTCTTTAAATTACAACGGCTACTTGAACCTCAAAACCATTGAAAAAATATGGATCCCGGACACGAGTGCTAACGGTGGGCAATTTATCACACGGGATGTCCCCGGGTTGAATTACTCGCACGATTATTCAGCCAGCGGATCAATCGGGTATACCCCAACCATATATGGTATGTTCATGTTCAAACCGGGATGTAAAGTTGTTGCCATCCGCCACATGATACGTCCTTCCATATCGGCATCCTATACCCCCGCTATAAAACCCTTGGGTAACTACAAAAAGAGCTACTTCGATGGAGAGAAAGAGGTTGAATATGACATTCACGAAGGTTTAACCTATCGTCCGAACACGACCGGCGGTAAACAATCCGGGAGTATTAGTTTCAGTTTGGATAACAACGTCGAAATGAAAGTCCGAAATGACAAGGATACAACCGGAGACGAAGAATTCAAAAAAGTAAAACTGTTGGAGAGTTTCAGACTTTCAACATCTTATAATCCCTTCGCCGACAGTATGAACTTTTCAAATATCTCCATAAGCGCACGTACCAAAATATTGAATAACAAAGTAGATTTGAATTTCAGCGGTACCATTGACCCTTATGCGATAGATACAAATAATGTAAGATATAATAAATATCACGGAAAACTAGGACGTTTAACCAACGCAACAATCTCTACCAATTTTAGTTTTTCCGCGGATAATGGACAAAATAAAGAAAAAAAGAATGACCTCGTAGGAGGATTTTACGATGATTACATGGATTTCGATGTTCCGTGGAATATAAGTATCAGTTACAATTTTACCTATTCAAGACCCAGTCCTTATAGAAGTCCAACTATTAGTCAGATTGTTAACTTCTCGGGAGACCTCTCGTTAACCCCTAAATGGAAACTCACGTTCCAATCGGGATATGATATTAAAAACAAAGAAGTTACTTCAACCAGTTTTAGTGTCACGAGAGACTTACATTGTTGGGAAATGACATTCAACTGTATGCCGTTCGGACAGCACCAGTCTTACAACTTTGAAATTCACGTCCGATCCTCTTTATTGAGGGATTTGAAATTAACCAAACGGGATTCCTGGTATGATAGAAGACTTTAATCAAATAAATAAACGAAATAAAGCAGACACTTGTCTGCTTTATTTCGTTTATACTAAGTAAGATTTCTACCTTCTTTGTCTCACCGCCTCATACACCAGGATCGCAGCAGCAGCAGAAACATTCAGAGATTCTATTTTCCCATACTGGGGAATTTTAATTTGTTGATCAGCCAACACTAACAACTCTTCATCAATACCGGTATCTTCCGCTCCCATAATAATCATACATCCCTCTTTCATATCCACTTCGGTATAAAATTTATCTGCTTTCTCCGTGGCGGCAAATAAAGTTAACCCTCTTCGTTTCAATTCTTTTATCGTCTTTTTGAGATTCTTCTCCCGACAAACAGGCAAATGGTATAAAGCCCCGGCAGATGTTTTAATCGCATCAGAAGATATTTTTGCAGAATTCTTATTCGGAATTAAAATGGCACTCACCCCGGCACACTCTGCCGTACGGGCAATTCCACCCAGATTTCGAACATCAGTAATCCGATCCAAAATAAGTATTAATGGTATTTTCCCTTCCGCCACCACAGCATCCACGACCGTATTTATGTCTTGGTAAGGAATTGGAGAAACCTCTGCCAAAACTCCTTGATGATTTTTCCCGGCAAACGGTTTAAACACCTCTTCGGGTACGTACTGGAACTGAATCTGACGTTCACGCACCAGCGAAAATAATTGTTGGAACAACTCCCCCTTTATTCCCTGACGGAACATCACCTTGTCAATTTCCTTCTCATCCTGTATAGCCTCCATCACGGCCCGGATTCCGAAAATACACTCTTGTTTAAACTTTGCCATCTTATTCGTTATTATTAATTTCTAGCTTTCAATTCTTCCAAATGCCCGTTCTCCTCTTCCCATTCTTCCATACAGACTTCCAAGCGTTTTTTCATCTCATCATAAGTTTTTAATAACTCATCATTAATCACGCCTTCTGCCATTTTTCCCTCTGCCTCCCCGATCTTTTGTTCCAAATCAGCAATTTCCACTTCTAACTTCTCGATCTTCACTTCTGACTTTTTGATCTCTTTATTCCATTGTTTCCGTTCCTCAAAAGCAATTTTATTTTCAGAAACAATCTCCTCTTCCACAACATCCTCCTGCTGCAATTTTCGAGGGTGCATCTGTTCATATTCCCGGAAACATTCCAGTTTCTTAGCCTCTAGGAAATGCGCAACACCTCCCAGGTATTCCTTTATCCCCTTGTTGGCGAATTCATACACCTTATCTGCCAACCCAAGCAGAAAATCCCTGTCATGGGAAACGACAATCACAGTTCCTTCGAACTTCTTCAACGCATCTTTCAATATATCTTTCGTGCGCATATCCAGATGATTCGTCGGCTCATCCAAGATTAACACGTTATAAGGTTCTAATAACAAACGTACCATTGCCAAGCGGGTTCGCTCTCCCCCGGAAAGCACCTTCACCTTCTTGTCGACATCCTCACCGGAAAACAGAAAAGCCCCTAATATATCCCGGATTTTCTTCCGGATTTCACCTACTGCCACTTGGTCTACCGTATCCAGAACACTCAACGAAGGGTCAAGCAAATCAGCTTGATTCTGCGCAAAATACCCGATATTCACGTTATGCCCGATCTTCAGGTTTCCCTCATAGGGGATCTGATCCATGATCATCTTCACCAAAGTTGTTTTACCTTCTCCGTTCCTTCCGACAAAAGCAACTTTCTCTCCTCTCAGCACATCAAGATTCACTTCATGCAGTACCACGTGATCACCATACGCTTTACTCAAATCCCGCCCACTCACGACAATATCCCCCGAACGTACCGCCGGTTGAAATCGCACATTGATTCGTGCTGAATCTTCCTGTTCAATCTCGATTCGTTCTATTTTTTCCAGTTGTTTGATCCGGGATTGTACCTGTACCGCTTTTGTCGCCTTATAACGAAAACGCTCGATAAAATCCTCCGTATCCTTAATCTGCTTTTGCTGGTTCTCGTAAGCACGTTGCTGTTGCTCGATACGTTCCTTACGTAATTCGGTAAAACGTGTATACGATACCTTATAATCATATATCTTTCCCAGCGAGATCTCTACCGTCCGGGTTGTAATATTATCCAAAAATGCACGGTCATGTGAAACAAGAACCACAGCCCCAGGATAACCTTGCAAGAATGACTCCAACCAAGATATAGACTCTATATCCAAATGATTTGTCGGCTCGTCCAATAAAAAAACATCGGGACGTGCCAATAATATTTTAGCCAACTCAATCCGCATACGCCATCCCCCACTAAATTCCTCGCACCGCCGTTCCAGATCTTCCTGCCGAAATCCCAATCCTTTCAACACGACCTCAACTTCACCGTCCATATTATCCGCCCCTCGCATATGTAACATCTCGGTCTTCACGTTCAATTTATCAATCAGCGCCATGTAACTATCCGACTCGTAGTCTGTACGCTCGCCCAATTCCCGATGCAAACGCTCCAATTCTGCCTGCAAATCCAGCACATCATTAAACGCTGTTTCCGCCTCTTTCCGTACGGTCTTACCTTCTGCATACACTTTCGTCTGTGGCAAATACCCGATTTTCAACCCGGAAGGAACAGATACACTTCCCTCGGAAGGCTCTTGTACCCCGGCCAATATCTTCAATAATGTAGACTTTCCGGCCCCGTTACGCCCAGTCAGACCAATCCGATCTCTTTTGTTCACCAGAAAAGAGATAGAGTCAAGCAACGCGTAATCTCCAAATAAAACACTTACATTATTAATTGAAATCATATATCATCATGCAAAATAAAACCTTCTATATTTTAACGAGTACAAATATACGAAACTTATAGACACGGGCAAACGAGTTTACCCGTGTGTTACAAGTTACAAGTTCACAAGTTACAGATTGCAAATTCAAAATTTGCACATAAAAATAACCTACACCCCGACGAAATCATATAAAAAATGACAAATATCTTGTTTTATCCATCAAATATTTTTTATATTTGGGAAATTTAGAAAGAATACTAACTACATAAAAGAATAAAATATGCCCAAAGGAGTATTTAAACTACCAAACATTACCAATGAACCCATCAAAAGTTATGCACCGGGTTCTCCGGAAAGGAAAGAATTGAAGTCACAAATCAATCAATTGCGTTCTATCGTTGCCGATGTTCCAATGATCATTGACGGGAAAGAAGTTCGCACGGGGAAACTGGTAGATATTCGTCCGCCACATGATCATCATCATCTGCTCGGACACTATCACCAAGGGGATGCCAGCCATGTGCAAATGGCAATTGATGCTGCATTAAAAGCTAAACCGGCTTGGGAAAAAATGAGCTGGGAAAGTCGGGCTGCCATTTTCTTAAAAGCGGCTGATCTTTTAGCCGGACCTTATCGTCAACGGATGAATGCCGTGACCATGTTAGGACAATCCAAAAATGCTTTCCAGGCAGAAATCGATTGTGTGGCAGAATTAGCTGACTTCTTCCGTTTCAACGTGAAAAATATGTACGAAATATACCATATGCAACCGAATTCCGCTCCGGGGATCTGGAATCGTACGGTATGGCGTCCTTTGGAAGGATTTGTTTTCGCCCTTACTCCATTCAACTTTACCTCTATCGCGGGTAACTTACCGGGAGCCCCGGCATTAATGGGTAATGTTTGCGTTTGGAAACCATCCAAGACTGCCGTTTACTCGGCACATCTGATTATGGAAATTCTAAAAGAAGCCGGATTACCTGACGGTGTTATCAACTTGGTTTACTGCTCAGGCCCGACGGCTGCCGATGTTATTTTCTCTCATAAAGATTTTGCAGGTATACATTTCACGGGATCAACTCAAGTATTCAATGATATTTGGGCTACTATCGTGAAAAATATTGATAAATACAGAAGTTATCCGAGAATTGTTGGGGAAACCGGAGGTAAGGACTATATTTTCGCCGACCCGACAGCATGTCCTAAAGAAGTGGCAACAGCCATCGTACGCGGGGCGTTCGAGTATCAAGGACAAAAATGTTCTGCCGCCTCACGCGCCTACATTCCTGCCAATATCTGGCCCGAAGTAGAAAACTACGTGCAAGAGGACATGGCTAGCATAAAAGTTGGTGGAGTTGAAGATTTCACGAACTTTGTAAACGCCGTTATTGATGAGGCATCTTTCGTTAAATTGTCTAACGCAATTGATGCTGCAAACAAATCGGAAGATGCAGAAGTGATTATCGGCGGGCATTACGATATGAGTGCCGGATATTTTATCCAACCGACCATTATCCAAGCTTTCAAACCGGATTACATTACCATGCGGGAAGAATTATTCGGTCCGATCTTAACCGTTTACGTTTATGATCCGGAAAAAGTAGATGAAACATTAGATATTCTGGACAAATCATCGGCATACGCTCTTACCGGAGCTATTTTCTCTAAAAATCGTGCCAACATCGAGGAAATGACAGAGCGTTTAACTCACACGGCCGGTAATTTCTACATCAACGATAAACCGACAGGAGCTGTTGTTGATCAACAACCTTTCGGTGGTGGTCGTGCATCCGGTACTAATGATAAAGCAGGAACGATCTTCAATTTATTGCGTTGGGTTTCACCACAAGCCATTAAAGAAACGTTTGTTCCGGCAACGAACTATATGTATCCTAATTTCTTGGAAGAATAGAACTTTTAATTCTCCATACAAGCTGAACGTCATGCACGTTCAGCTTTTTCTTTTTTAGAAAAGCTGATACTTTCGGTTTACAGCATAAAATGTTTCTCGTGAGATATGATAGATTCGGCAAACAGCCGACACGGACATCCCCTCTTCAAGCAAATGACTAATCTCTTCCCGGTTATCCAGCAACACGTTTTGCTTTCCTTTTCCCGGTGGACGTCCCAAACGCACGCCTTCCGACTTCCGGTGAGCCAAAGCTTCTTTAGTCCTCATCGAAATCAGATTATGCTCAATTTCTGCCACCAAGGCAAAAGCAAAAGCTAAAACTTTACTATTGATGCTATTGTCAAAAGCATAACCATCTTTTGTACTATATACCGTTATATTCATTTCAAGACAACGATGAAGTATCGACATTATGTCTAGCAAAGTCCGGCTTAATCGGGATAATTCAGTAACGATTAACACGTCTCCCTTTTTCAAACTTTTCAATAATCGCCCTAATTTCCGGTCATGCTCTTTCTTTTTGCCACTTACCACTTCCGTCACCCAACGGTTTACGGTCAAGTTTTTCCTTGCAGCAAATTTTTCAATTTCTTCTTTCTGATTCTCAAGATGTTGTTTCCCTGTGCTTACCCTTAAATATGCTATTGTCATAACCCTTCCGTTTTACAAAATAAATTAAAACAAAGACATTAATAGTCATTTTATAAAAAAATTCAGAATCACAAATATAAACAAACAAATCACACAGGTGTCAAGTAAAACGTTCATTTTACTAGACAAATATACCAAATTTTAGGAGAAACATGATGAATTCTTGCAAAAATATTACTAACAAGACCCTTACACGAAAGAAAAGGTATATAAAAAAATCTAATCTTTCATGCAAAAAGCAGTGTCAACTTTAATGAACGTTTAGTCTGACAAATAGTTTTAAATAAGGCGTTAAATCATATGAAAATCGAATTCACATTCGGTATGTAGAATTATATAACAAATTGATTATGAACAAAAGAGAACTCACTAAAAAAGTAGCAGAAAGAAGTGGACACACCCAAGCAACTTCTGCATTAATCATTAACACTTTTATCAGTTGTATACTGGAATCTCTTGAAGCAGGTGAAAAAGTTACGATTCAAGACTTCGGAACTTTAGCTGTAAAACAACAAAAAACAAGAGAAAGGTTCAATTTGATTACCAAAAAAGTGGAAAAATATTCCTCTTACGATTACATCAAGTTTATAACCAGCAAATCGTTAAAAAACAAACAAAAAGAAAGAAGTTTAGCAACAAAAGAATAGAGATACTTATGTATCTCTATTCTTTTTGTAACTAGCTTTGTATCGTTAAATGATTACAATGTGTTCTTGATCAGTTAGTTTCTCGCAATAGTGACACTTCAACACGATAGGAGAACTCCCGACAACATCGAATTTCGTACGAACATTCTGGTTGTTGGTAATACATTTCGGGTTCACACATTTAGCAATTCCCTCCACGTGTTCTGGCACCATAACCGCTTTTTTCTCCGCAACTTCGAAATCTCTTATAATATTGATTTTTGCCGTCGGAGCAACTAAAGCCAACTTGTTTATCTCATCATCTTTCAAGAATTTATCCCAAATCTTGATAATTCCTTTTTTACCTAACTTGCTACTAATTAAGTTGTAACCAAAAGTTACCGTATTCTCCAAATTCTGGATTCCCAACACGTTAATCACGTCAAATAATTTCTCTGCAGGAATATGATCTATTACCGTTCCGTTCTCCACGGCACTAACCTGTAATTCTTTCTTTGCTGCCATATCTCTTTGTTCTTTAATTACCATTTTAAATCTAATGTCTTGAAAATAATTGCTTGACGAGTGTATACCCCGTTCAAAGCCTGCTGGAAGTAATATGCCTTCTTGTTATCATCCACATCCTCGCTGATCTCATTCACACGAGGCAGCGGGTGAAGAATCCTCATGTTATCTTTTGTCCCAGCCAGCATGGAGTTTTTCAAGATATAAACATTCTTCACTTTCTCGTACTCCAACGGATCTGCAAAACGCTCCCGTTGTACGCGTGTCATATAAAGAATGTCCGCATCATTGATCACGTCATCTAGCTCGGTATGCTCGTAATAAGGAATATGCAATTCATCCAAGAATAACTTGTAGGCTTTCGGCATCTCCAATTCTTTCGGGGAAATAAAGTGGAACGTCGGGTTAAAATGGCTCATTGCCTGTAATAAAGAATGGACTGTTCTTCCGTATTTCAAGTCCCCAACCATGAAAATATTCAGATTTTCAAGGGTCCCCTGCGTTTTATAGATAGAATACAAATCCAACATGGTTTGAGTCGGGTGTTGATTGGCACCATCTCCCGCATTAATTACCGGCACATCAGCAACCTCACTGGCAAAACGGGCTGCACCCTCCAAAGGATGACGCATCACAATCAAGTCGCAGTAGTTATCCACCATCTTGGTCGTATCTTTCAATGATTCCCCTTTTGTCGTACTAGAGGATGAAGCATCGGAAAATCCGACAATACGACCTCCCATTCTACTAATAGCTGTTTCGAAACTCAAACGCGTACGAGTAGATGGCTCGAAAAACAGGGAAGCAACCACCTTACCCTCTAATAAATTACGATTTGGGTTTTTCTCAAATTCAGAAGCTATTTTCAATACTTCCAAAATGTCCTCTTTCGAGTAGTCGGTAATGGATACTAAGCTACGTTTATTCATAATTCTATATATTAAAAGTGTTTATGTTCGTTCATACTCTCCCATATAAAAAAAAACCAACAATGTCAACTAACGACAATGTTGGTTTTCTGTATCTTGTTAAAACAACGACTATGTCTCTGCCTAAACTGCAGGCATAAAAACAATCTTCGCCGAATATTTTGATGTTCTATCTTCATATCGGAATACAAAATTATGCATAATTTCCATCCGAACAAAACGATTTTCCAATTTATTTTCCAAAATATTTCTCACAAAAACGAGAATTCCTGCAAACGAACCAGTTACAAGAAAAAAAATTCACCCCAAAAATCCCATGTATAAACTATAACCGGGAAGCAATCTGATCGACTATATCTTTAGCTACCTCCACCTTTGTCTTCAACTCATAGACAGTCTTATCTCCCGCTTTATCCAGAATTGTCACCTTATTCGTATCTACACTAAAACCCGCTCCCTTATCATTCAAACTGTTCAAGACGATCATATCCAAATTCTTTCGTTGCATCTTAGAAAGAGCGTTCATCTCTTCATCATTCGTTTCCAAGGCAAACCCGACTAATAATTGCGACACAGTTTTTATTCTTCCTAATTCAGCAGCAATATCTTTTGTTGGCAGCAATTCCAGCAACAGATCATCCTTACCCCGTTTAATTTTGTGATCGGCTTTTTCCTTCGGGGTAAAATCAGCCACAGCAGCACTCAAAACCGCGACATCACTGTTGACAAATTCTTTTGACGTTACTTCGTACATCTGAGCTGCAGACTCCACGTCCACCCGACGAATCGCAGGGTGACTCGTTTTCAGATTTACAGGACCACACACAAGCACCACTTCTGCCCCCCGTCCTGCAAGTTCCTCCGCAATAGCCAAGCCCATTTTTCCGGAAGAGTAATTCCCGATAAAACGTACAGGATCTATTTTCTCGTAAGTAGGCCCTGCCGTTACCACAACTTTTTTACCTTTGAAATCCGCCTGCCGAGCAAAATAATCAGTAATAAAAGCAACTATCCTTTCCGGTTCCTCCATTCGTCCTTTCCCTATCAACCCACTAGCCAGTTCCCCACTTTCCGGTTCGATAATAATATTACCAAAAGATTGCAATACCTTCAAATTCCGCTGCGTTGCCGGATGTTTATACATATCCAAATCCATTGCCGGAGCAACCATCACCGGACATTTTGCAGACAAATATGTCGTTAGCAAAAGATTATCTGCTATACCTCCCGCCATCTTTCCAATCGTGTTCGCAGAGGCCGGAGCTATCAGATACAAATCTGCCCACAACCCCAAATCAACATGAGAGTTCCAATCCCCATTTTCCGGGTTATAAAAATCGACCATAATCGGACTCTTGGAAAGAGTCGCCATTGTCAAGGGAGTAATAAACTCTTTCGCCAAGGGGGTCATAACCACTTTCACGCTCGCCCCTTCTTTCACAAGCAGACGAGTTAATGTTGCGGCCTTGTACGCGGCAATACTGCCCGTCACTCCCAATATAATATGTTTTCCTTTTAACATCACTTATTTATAACGTTATAAATTCACGTTTCTCGAATTCAAATACCAAAGAAAGATGAACTGCTTGGCAAATTTAAAACAAAAAACCTGAAAGTATAACACTCTCAGGTATATTCTTTTCCTTAAAGACAGGGACTATTCCTCGTCTGCATTATTTGCATCACCTTTCTCTTTCGAGGAAACACGGAAATAAATGTCCCCGTCCTCAAATTCTTGGGTAGCAATCAACACGGGTTTCGGCAAACGCTCGTAATACTTGGAAATCTCGATCTGTTCCCGATTTTCAAATATCTCTTCCAAATTATCCGCATAAGAGGCAAACTCTTGAAGTTTCCTACTTAACTCCTCTTTCATTTCAACCGAAATCTGATTAGCCCTTTTACCGATCACGGCTACTGCCTCGTAGATGTTATCCGCTTTACTGGCCAATGATGCAGGATTCCGGGTAATAGTATTATTCGGCGCTTTAACTTTCTTAAAATCTACCATGGTTAATTTGAATATTATTGTTTTATCTGGTTATTCTTCTTCATCAACATCATACGGTTTCAAGAACTCGTTGATGATTTCATATTTTCGAGCCATTTCCTTGGCATAACGACTTTCCGGGTATTCATCAAGGAAATAATAATACTCCTCTTTAGCCGCATTATAACGTTCGTATTGTTTATCTTCAACACTATTTACAGCCATCTCGTACTTGGAATTGAACAACATGTACATGATTTCTTCCCGATATTTAGATCCGGGGTAATCCTTTAAACAATTCTCAAGACTCACTACGGCCGATTTATATTTTTCCCTCAAATAGTAATTTCTTGCACTCAAGTAATCTTTGTAAGACAACTTATCCCTCATCTCATCCATGTATTCATGAATTTGCTCTTTACGGGAACTGTTCGGGTAACGGCTCAAATAAAGCTGAAAACTTTCCATTGCTTTCTCTGTCACGGTCTGATCCAATCTCGCTTTCGGAGAGGCCAAGAAATTACAATACCCGATCATGTATAAACATTCTTCCACGTAGGAACTTTCCGGATAGATAGAAACGAATTGTTTAAACAATTCTGCCGCAACCTCATAATCTTTTTGGTTATAACTACAGAAAGCCCGGTAATAAGCCACACTCTGAGCCTTGGATGTTCCCTGAAAAACCATCCGAATTCCATCGAATAAATTGGATGCTTTCGTGTAATCTCCATTATTATAATACTCTACCGCTTTCTTATACATGGCCTGAGAATCACCACTTTTTAAGAGTTTCTGATACTCACTACATGAACTCATCAAAATTATCACAAGCAGAAATCCTATAAAATTCTTCATCATAAAGTGCCTTTTTTGCATCACGCAAAGATAAATTATAAATATCAAATTACAAAGATAATGAATGAAAATTCTGAATATGGATTCAAATCATGAATTCCCTTTCAAACCAGTGAAGAGAAAATAATTTTTATTTATAAAACATTCTAAAATTTTCATTCAACTAATTTATGTCATATATTTGTTGAATAATGGTCATCAAAAGCCTAGTAATGGTTATTCAATTAACATTCAAATCATTTTGTATGAAAAAACAATTAATTATATTCCTATTATGTCTAATTACGCTCCAACTACAAGCTCTAGACAGGCGGATTATTCGGATTTCCACTGCTTCCACGGATTTAATTCTTCAAATAGGAACAAACGGGCGTCTGTACCAGTCATACTTGGGTCCCCGACTTATTAATGAAACCGATATAAATCACTTTTTAAATGACGAGACCATATCTGCCTGCAAATGGGAAGCATACCCGGGGTCCGGAATGGAAGATTATTTTGAACCAGCGTTAGGCATTACTCATAGCGATGGGAACATGACTACTTTGCTGAAATACATATCACAGGAGATTCACCTAATAGATAGTAACACGACAGAAACGATCATTGTATTGCAAGATGAAGTCTACCCAATCGAAGTAAAACTACACTATATGGCTTTTGCCAAAGAAAATGTCATAAAATCATGGTCAGAAATAAGCCATCAAGAAAAAAAATCAATAACCTTATTCCGGTATGCATCAACCATGTTATATTTTCAAAATCCCCACTACTTTTTAACAGAATTCAGTGGTGATTGGGCTAATGAGGTTAACATGACCTCTCAAGAATTACAGTTTGGGAAAAAAATTCTTGACACCAAATTGGGGAGCCGATCCGCCATGCATACCCAGCCATTCTTTCAACTAGGTATAGGACACCCCGTTACAGAAAATGAAGGATTAGTTTTAGTAGGAACCATCGGATGGACCGGAAATTTCCGGTTTACCTTTGAAGTCGACAATATCGGAAATCTACGTGTAGTCCCTAGTATAAATCCTTATGCGTCGCATTATGAACTTCTGCCGGGCAAAATATTCAAAACACCCGAATTCATTTTTACCCTTAGTGAAAATGGAGTCGGCCGTGCCAGTCGCCAATTACACGATTGGGCCCGTCGTTATCAAGTGAAAAACGGACTGGGAGAACGTCTCACTCTATTAAATAATTGGGAAAATACCGGTTTTAACTTCGATGAAAAAATATTACTTAACCTGATAAAAGAAGCTCAACATCTTGGAGTTGATATGTTTTTATTAGATGACGGCTGGTTCGGGAACAATTATCCTCGGAATAACGACCGTGCTGGTTTAGGAGATTGGGAACCCATGACCAGTAAATTACCCAACGGCATTGCCCCCCTAATTGACGGGGCCGAAAAGAGTGGTATTAAATTCGGAATCTGGATTGAACCTGAAATGATCAATCCCAAAAGCGACCTCTTCAAGAAACACCCGGAATGGGCGATACACCAATCCAATCGGGAACCTTACTATTATCGTAACCAACTAGTGCTAGATATGAGCAATCCCAAAGTACAAGATTACGTATATAATATCGTCGATCATTTAATGACCCGACACCCGGGAATTGCTTTTTTCAAATGGGACTGCAATAGTCCTATTACCAACATCTACTCCCCGTATCTAAAGAACAAACAATCCCAATTATACATAGACCATGCACGAGGAGTGTATACCGTTTGGGAACGAATAAAAGAAAAATATCCAGACCTATCCATGATGCTTTGTGCCGGCGGTGGCGGGCGTTGCGATTACGAAGCATTAAAATATTTCACGGAATTCTGGCCAAGTGATGACACGGATCCCGTGGAACGAATCTTTATCCAATGGGGATTCTCGCAAATATACCCATCACAAGTTCTTTGTGCCCATGTAACCAGTTGGGGTAAACAATCCATCAAATTCCGTACAGACGTTGCCATGATGTGCAAATTGGGATTTGACATTAGTATTTCAAGCCTAACACCGGATGAACAAACCTTTTGTCAGGAAGCCGTAAAAAACTTTAAACGCCTATCCCCCATTATTTTACAAGGGGATCTCTATCGCTTGGTTTCACCTTACAAGACCAACCATGCTGCAGTAATGCATGTTGGGAAAGATCAACAGCAAGCCATTCTGTATGCCTACGACTTGTATCCCCGATTCGGAGAAAGCCTTATTCCAGTCAAACTACAAGGACTTGATCCGACCAAAAACTATAAAATTGAAGAAATCAATCTCATGCCGAGACGTCGGTCTTCATTGAAAGCACAAGGTAAAACGTATTCCGGTGATTACTTGATGAAAGTAGGGATAGAAGTGTTTACCACGAATAAAACGCACAGCAGGATTTTAGAAATAACAGCATTATAACATATCCGTTCGTACTATGCTATTGATTAACCATTCGGCTAGGCTTTCTCCGTGCTTCCTCCGTGCTTTCTCCGTGCCACTAGCGAGCGCCCCTCGTAAAATGTTTGTTCAAAAAGGGGGTGAGTTTGGCCCAAAACAAGACCTTAAGTAGAGAGAAACCTAACGAGAGTGTACCAAACGTTGCATGAATAAAAATAGGGACTAAGTATTTAAACGTATTTCTTCCTTCCAGATCGCAACTTTTCAAAAGAACTTATTTGGAATACATTTTTTTAGTTACCTTTGTTTCCACATTGTAAATAATAAGATTAAGAATTTCAAAATATTTATCGAAGTGGACATTTTTGAAAGAGTAAGACAACAAAAGGGAAACATTGGTCAATATGCCAAACAAGCTCATGGCTATTTCTCTTTCCCGAAATTAGAGGGCGAAATTGGTCCCCGCATGAAATTCCGCGGTAAGGAAGTTTTAAACTGGAGTTTAAATAATTATATCGGTCTTGCAAACGACCCGGAAGTGCGTAAAGCTGACGCCGAGGCTGCTGCAAAATATGGTATGGCTTACCCGATGGGGGCACGTATGATGAGTGGGCAAACTTCTCGTCACGAGTACTTGGAATCTCAATTAGCAGAATTTGTGGGAAAACCGGACGCTTTCTTATTAAACTTCGGTTACCAGGGAATGGTTTCTATCATTGATGCCATGACCAGCCGTCATGATTGTATCGTGTACGATGCTGAAGACCATGCTTGTATCATGGACGGTCTTCGTTTGTCTCCGGCAAAAAGATACGTGTACCAGCATAATGATATGGAAAGCTTGCGTAAACAACTGGAAAGAGCAACCAAATGGGTGGAAAACACCGGTGGTGGTATTTTGGTGATTACGGAAGGTTTATTCGGTATGGCAGGAGATCTTGGTAAATTGGACGAGATTGTAGCTTTAAAGAAAGATTTCAATTTCCGTTTACTCGTGGATGACGCTCACGGATTCGGAACCATGGGACCCCACGGAGCCGGAACAGGAGATCATTTCGGTGTAATGGACGGTATCGACCTTTACTTTGCAACTTTTGCTAAAGCAATGGCAGGTATCGGTGCATTCATCGCTTGTGATGAAGATATTTGTATGTATTTGAGATATAACATGCGTTCTCAGACCTTCGCAAAATCACTCCCGATGCCTATGGTTGAAGGTGCGATCAAACGCTTGGAACTATTGAGAACCAAACCGGAATTGCGTGAAAAATTATGGACGATCGTAAGAGCTCTCCAAGCCGGATTAAAAGCTGACGGATTGAATATCGGAAGAACCAATTCTCCGGTTACTCCTGTCTATTTGTCCGGTAGTGTGGCTGAAGGAACACAGGTTGCCATGGATTTAAGAGAGAACTATAACTTGTTCTGTTCTATCGTGGTTTATCCGGTTATCCCGAAAGGCCAATTATTACTCCGCTTGATCCCGACGGCTATGCACACCTTGGAAGACGTGGAATACACGGTAAAAGCGTTCAAGAATGTTGCCCAAAAGTTAGCTAACGGAGAATACAACAAAGACGTAGTTGTTGATGCAAACGCTCTATAATTGAAGCGTTACTAAATACAAGTAAAAAAGAGGGAAATTTCCCTCTTTTTTAGTACCCTAAAGCCCTAATAACAAATAAAAAACCTACCTGCCGAAACAGATAGGTCCATCTTGCTTGTGTTCAATCAAGATGATTTATGGAAAAGCTAATCTAATGAGACATACCTAAAACAAGCCCCAGTCCGTAAGGAACGAGCCAAAAGGCCCAGACAATCACACTGAATTTGCTAAAATTACGCATCGCCTTCTCATTCCCTTTCCGGTAAGTTACTATGGCCCAAACCGCATGAATTGCCATCAAAACAATCGCAAGCATTCCGGTTATCCCATGTAAAGGATCTACATCTCCTTTTTGTCCTGCAATATCGGACATAATCGCCGTCCCCAAAGAATCGGCAACCAAACCCAAAAGAAAAAACACGATGTGCCACAATTTCAGCCTGCCCTGTACCTTCTCAGCCCAAGTCCCTATCGTGTAAAAAACAAGGGCTAACGTGATACTTGTTATTGCTGCTCCTAAAAAAAACATATCTTCAAAATCTTAAATTATTACTCGTAACGAATAGCATCTATCGGATTTAACCGGGAAGCTTTGCGGGCTGGATACCAACCGAAGAATATCCCGGTAAACGTACAAACCAAGAATGAAATGATGACGGAATACAATAAAACAGATACCGGCCATCCCAAAAGCGAACGCAGTGCTAATGCCACCCCAACTCCCAAGGCCACACCTATAATTCCACCGGAAACACTGATGATGATTGATTCGATCAAAAATTGGAACAATATATGTCTCCCCTTGGCCCCGATGGACATTCGCAAACCGATCTCCCGCGTACGTTCCGTCACGGAAACATACATGATATTCATGATCCCGATACCCCCAACCAATAGAGAAATACCTCCGATACAAGCCAAAAGTATAGTCAAAACTTTCGTTGCCATCGTCAACACGGAACTCATCTCTTCCAAAGAACGAACCGTAAAGTCCTCCTCTTGCGTTCCAGATATACCATGCGTTTGTCTCAATACTCCGGTTATCTCCCGGATCACTTTATTCGTGTACTTTTTATCCGCAACGGAAACATATATCCCGTGCATATAAGGAATAGCTAACAATCTTTTTTGTATCGTCGTGAAAGGAGCCACTATAATATCATCTTGATCTCGTCCCATAGAGTTGTACCCTTTGGGAGCTAATACCCCGACAATACGGAATGGTACTTTATCAAAACGAATAACCTGCCCAAGAGGATCCTCCCCATTCTTGAACAAATTATCCACGATAGTCTGCCCTACCACACACACCTTGGCCGCCATTTTCATATCCTGATCACTAAACATTTCTCCTTTGGCAACAGATAAACGACGAATTTCCATATAATCCTCGTTAATCCCATAAATAGAAGTAGGAGTATTATTAGGTCCATAAATAGCCTGTCCCGATTTTGTCACGTAAGGGGAGCAACTTTCCAAGTAGGGAACTTCCGACATAATGGCTTGATAATCTTTCAACTCTAAAGTCTGCACGATCACTCCATTTTGCCGGATACCTCCCACCATCGCATTGGTCGGGTTGACCACGATCATATTAGCCCCAAGCTCCTCTATCTGTTTTTCAATACTACGCTTGGAGCCTTCACCAATGGCCAACATCGAGATCACCGAACTCACACCGATGATAATTCCCAACATCGTTAGGAATCCGCGCAATTTATTATTACTTAATGCCCGAAGGGCTATAACTATCAAATTTCCGTAATTCATAAATCACAAATTAATTGATTTTCAATTGTCTAATCGTTCTCTTTCGGTAACGCCTCCAATGCCTGTTGTGCCGACCCGATCTGTAGATTTACCTTATCTTCGATAATCTGCCCATCCCGCAGCAATATGTTACGGCTACTAAATTCAGCTATTTCCGGGTTATGAGTGACAAAAATAATCGTCCTCCCTTCTGCATGTAAACGTTGAAACAATGCCAAAATCTCGTATGAAGTGCGGGTATCCAAATTACCAGTCGCCTCATCAGCCAGCAAAATAACGGGATCATTCACCATGGCACGAGCAATGGCCACCCGTTGTTGTTGACCTCCAGACATTTGATTGGAACGATGGTGAATCCTGTTTTCCAACCCAACCGCCTTCAACGCATCCAAAGCCCTCTCCCTTCTCGCTCGTTTCGAATAAGAAGGATTATACAATAAAGGTAATTCCACGTTTTCCAATGCTGTTGTTTTGGGTAACAGATTATAGGACTGAAAAATAAAGCCTATCTTCAAATTTCGAAAAGAAGCCCGTTCATTCTTTCCCATATTTCGAACCGACATCCCATCCAGATAATACTCCCCGGATGTCGGTATGTCCAAACACCCTAACACATTCAACAAGGTCGACTTACCGGAACCACTCGTTCCCATAATCGTCACGAACTCTCCCGGCTGAATGGCAAAAGAGACATCTCTTAAAGCATGTACTGTTTCCGAACCTACCACAAAATCCCGACAGAGATTTTCTATTTTTATAATATCTTTCATTTGTCCGTTTCATTTAGGTAGAGCTGTCCAAAAAGTCATTTTTCAAACTCCCTCCCTCCTTCGGGGTACTCCCTCTATAAACAGAGGGAGAATTGAAATACTCCATGTTTTCGGGAAGAGTCACCAGTTCCTCCTCTATTTATAGAGGAGATGGCACGAAGTGATGGAGGAATTTTGGAAATAAAATGACTTTTGGAACAGTCCCTCTCCAATTAGTCATTACTTTAATGCTGTGGCCGTGCCCCGGTCATATTAGGCATCAAAGGATTTCCCCCCCGGTTTCGTTTTCTTCACGTCGGCAGCCTTCTCCGGCAAACGTATTCCGGTCACCACGCTTTCTCCTTCTTGAACTCCCTCCAACACTTCCGTGTAAATACCGTCCGATATTCCAGTACGTACATCTTTAGATTTCAATCCTTCAAGCGTTTGTAACCAAACTGATTTACTCGTTTGTGTTTTTACTTCTTCAGTCATCACAGGCATCCCATCTTCATCCTCCGGTTGGAAACGTAGGGCACGCAAAGGCATTACCAACACATTCTTCTTCTCATGTATCAATACGGTAATACTAGCCGTTAAACCGGGTTTCAGTTTTAAATCCGGATTCGGAGCATCAATAACCACCTCGTAAGTAACCACGTTTGAAGTCACGATAGGCTCTAAACGCACCTGAGTCACCGATCCTTCAAAATGCTCATCCGGAAAAGCATCCACGGTAAATATTACTTTTTGTCCTTCTTGTACCTGACCAATATCGGCCTCATCCACGTCCGCAATCACCCTCATCTTCCGCAAATCATTTGCGATCACGAATAACTTCGGAGTATTAAACATCGCGGCAACCGTCTGTCCCTCATCTACTGCCCGTGAAATAACCACCCCGTCAATCGGAGAATAAATCATACAATAATTCAAATTTGTTTTCGCTTTGATCAAATCAGAACGTGATCTGTCCAAAGCCCGACGGGCATTCTCATATTGATATTCGGCAGTCTCAAACTCAGAATCACTCACCAATTTTTTAGCATACAAACCGGACACTCGTTCGTAATTCTTTTTCTGATAGTCAAACTCGTTTTGATTGGCATAAAGCGTTGACTGTTGCGCTTCATATTCCGACTCCAACACGGTCTTATCCAATTCTGCAATAAGTTGTCCCTTCTTCACCTCTGAATTATAGTCCACGAGAATGCGGGCTATCGTACCGGACACCTGCGTTCCCACTTCCACCTGCGTAATAGGCTCTATCGTACCGGTAGCTGTTATCGTGTTACGGATATTACCTCTCCTCACTTTAAACACCTCGTAATCTATCTTCGCTTTTTCTTCCGTGCGAAAAGAAAAAAACAAGAAAATAGCTCCCACGACAACGATTATTAAAATAGCAATCTTTTTCATTTTCAATCTCTTTTATCAAACATTAGATATTAATCGATTCATTTCTATAAAAATTCAACAGCTTATATGCAAGCACTGCCTGATACTTAGCTTGAATCCGTTCTTGTAAAGCCGATAGATAATTATTCTTTTCGACCAGTAGCTCCACAGCATTCTTCATTCCGGCATCAAATTTTTCTTGTACTTGTCGATAACTCTCGTAAGCGGATTTCACTCGCTGTATGGCTGCAGAATACCGACTTTGAGCGGCAACAACATCCTGATGCAAGGATTCAACCGTCTGCAACAAATCTTTTCGGGTATTTTGTTCATCTAACCGGACTTGCTCCGTTTGCAATTTTGCTTTTGACACATTCAAACGGGCTTGTTTCCGGTTCCAGATCGGGATACTGATATTAACCCCTACGTTTTCCACCAACCGATCATCCATCTGGGAAAAATAAGAACCGGAACTCTTGGAATCGTGATTTGTAGAAACGGAAGCCGAGAGCGCAACCGTCGGTAAATATCCGGCCTTGGCAATCTTCTCTCCTAAGACAGATGCTTCCACGCTTATTTGTCTACTTTTCATCTCCGGCATTACCAACAATGCTTCCCGATAAACATCTTCCAATCTAGGAATAGTAACCAACACGCTCTTTTCATCCAGCTCCGGAAACATCACTTCAAAATCTTCTTCCGGTTCCAACTCCAAAAGTTGTTTCAATTGCAATTTAGAAAAAGCCAAATTATTTTCGGATTGTATCACCCGGTACTGATCGCTACTATACAGAGATTCCATCTGAGCCAAATCACTTTGACTGATAGAACCCGCTTGGCACAACTCCCTAGAACGGGCTAATTGTACTTCCGAGCTCTCTAATGTCTGTCGATCCGTCTTTAACGTTTCATTGGCATACAAAATTTGCAAGTACGCCTCTGTTACAGCTATCTCTATATCATTCTGCGCCACAAGCACGTTCAGCTTCATGGCCTTCTCCGTTAACTCTTGTTGCAGAATGGAACGGGAAAGCTTTCTTCCCTCGTAAATCGAAAGATTACCATTTAAAGAATAGCTACCCGTGTAAGCACTCGATGATTTCAAATCCCCGTTTGTTCCTGTCTTTTTCTGATGTGCCCACCCTTGAGTACTGGAAAAACTCAACGAGGGTAAACGTTGTGCCTTCCCTCGGGATAATTCAACAGACGTATTTTCCAATGCCACCCGGGCGTATCCCACCTGAAGGTTATGCTCCCGGGCATGTTCGATACAAGCACGCAGAGACCAACCTTCTTTTTTCTCTTGAGCAACCCCGTCATGAACTCCGGAAAAAAAGATACATACACTTCCGAAAAACACTATAAATCCCTTATTCACGCTTCTAAAACGTGAACTAATATCACCTAAACATCTCATAATTCAATCTTTGAAGTCTATATTGTCCTTGAGCGAATAATATCTACAATATGTTCATTATTAATAATGATCATACCGTGCTTATCACTCGTGATTCCATTTTCCAATTTATACGTGTAAGTCGGCACCTTATCTCTCATCACGGTAGGAAGGTACGCAAATGTCACATTATCACATGCTTTTCCCAATTCCTGCCCCACTTCGATAATATGTGTCGAAATCATAAATGAACAAGCTTTTCTATTTGCCAACGCTTTCGTTACCGCCAAAGTAGCATCAAAAGCATCCTTCACGTTTGTTCCTTTAAATAACTCGTCAAAGATCACCACCAAGCGTTTTGACAAACTGACCTCTTCCGCCACTTTCTTCACCCGAAGCACTTCAGCGTAAAAGTGACTGTATCCCATGTTAATATTATCAGGTACGTTGATTGAGGTATATAATCCGTCTTGAATGGAGAACGTCATACTTTTCGCAGCCACGGGGAATCCCATGTGTGCCATGTAAACGGCAATACCGAAAGATTTCATCAGCGTGGACTTTCCTGCCATATTCGCCCCTGTCAAGAAAAAGATATTTTTACTCTTCGTGATTTCCAAATCATTCGAAACTGCACCGGGAAGAGCCGGATGAAATAGTCCTTTAATTCCTATTGACATTTCATCATCCGTCAAGGCCACAGGAAAACTGAAATCTCGTTCCCGGGCCACCCGTCCCACCACAGTATTCACATCTATTTCATGAAACAATTTTACCAATTCGGCAAATTGTTTATTCATGTCACAACGCAAAAGCTTGTCAAACTTGAACATCTCTGTCAAGCTTAAGTTTTTACCTTGGAAATTCAGCACACAAGCTAATGTTTTATTCTGTAACAAAGCCTCTCCTTTCTTGATGCCCTCTTCCATCGGATTCCCGGCAATCGTCTTACCGACTTCATCTAAATAACGTTTGGCCTTTTGCAAGAAAAACACCGTGGTAATAACTTGTTCATGCCATTGATTGATAACTGTATTATTACCAATCAATTCCAACATCTTTGCTCTGAACAAAAGAGCCAAATTGAACACCCAATGTTTTCCGCTTGCTCCCGCCAAATACTGTTCCACCACGTCGCACTCTTTCGTGTCTCCGGGGAATGCAACATCATGTTCTTTAAAGTGCCGAAAAACCCGTGTGCGTTGATTGATTTCTTCGGCATTCGTCAATGGATTCAAGAACATTTTTTCCAATAAACGTTCTCCTCCACGAGTCACCATTCCGGAAAAGATACTGTAAATTGAATTATTCTTAAACTTACCAAGAATATTCAAGTCCTCTAAGGTCTGTTTATCTGTCTCGAAACTCATCGTGTACCTCCTTCTCCATTGATAATTTCTATAATTCTCTCGTTATTAATAATAATCATTCCATGTCTATCATTCGTGATACCTTCCGTCAACTGATAAGTATAAACAGGAGTGCTGCCCTCCATCTTTGTAGGTAAATAGACAAAACGGATATTTTTACAACGCTCTTTCAAAGCCTGCCCCACCTCAATGATATGTGTCGAAATCATAAACAAACAATCCGGAATTTCAGCAAATGCCTCTGCCACAGCCAACGTTGCATCATACGCATCTTTCACGTTCGTCCCCCTGAAAAGTTCATCAAACACGATGACCAGATTCTTTGTCTGACACAATTGCTGGGCCACTTTCTTTACTCTCAACACTTCAGCATAAAAATGACTATAACCCATACTCAGATTATCCGGTAGATTAATCGTTGTGAACATTCCGTTACGCACAGAAAATTCCATCTCTTTCGCCGGAACCGGAAAACCTACATGAGCCAAGAATAAGGCAATGGTGAAAGACTTCATAAACGTCGACTTTCCTGCCATATTTGCCCCGGTAAGAAATATAAGATTACTATCCTTATCCACATCTATCGAATTCCCCACGGGTTTCTTCAAGAACGGGTGGAAAATACCTCTCATCCTCAACACATTCTCTTCTGCCGGTAAAACCTTTGCAAACACGAAACCTCGTTCTACGGCAACCTGTCCCACGGTGATATACACGTCCATCAAATATATATTATACATCATCTTGAACAACTTATCCCGCTCTTCAAATCGGAATACCCGATCATATGTCACCGCCTGCTCGTAAGTCACCTTTTTCTTCCCTTTTTCCTGCCGGAACCAGTTCCAATTTTCATTGGCAAGTAATGCCTTCAACTCTTCATTAGACTTCTTCACGTTCGGATCTGTCGCCTCTGCCCCGGAACTCAGAAAATCATCCAACACATTCAACATCTCCAAACATCCCATTATCCCGTTATGAATCCAGGTATAGTCTGTATCGGAGCCCATCATATTCTTCATCTTCCTACCCAGCGTGTTATCCTGTACCATCAATTGCGTTCGACGATCCGTGTTATTCAGGTAAAACTCCATTGCATCAAATATCGCACCCCGGAATGGAAAAGCCACCCGGCTATTCATATAGTAAGCAATAATCTTACTCCGGTTTTCAATCGCCTCCACTTCAGAAAGAGGAAACTGAAACATCTCCTCCAATTGCCGGGCACCTCCCCGTGTATGCATCCGATTGAAAATCTCATACACCGACTGATTTCTACCCGTACCAAACACGGCTAAATCATTCAGTGTCTGTTTATCTATCTTAAAACTCATCTATTCACCATTTATATGTCTGATCCACGACTAACGTCCCTATGCCAATAGGGAACGTCAATCATAAACCATCAAATTATTTTGATCTTCTACGAATCCATAAAATCACCCCGGCACCAGCCAGCAACAGAGGTAATACACCCATGAAACCCCAGTTCATCATGTTGAATCCGGTTCTCCTGATATCTACCCGGTTATCCGTTGGTTGCGCTCTCCTTATGTCCACGGGCATTTCATTATTAGATAACCAATGGTAAGTTCCCAAGTCCATCACGAAATTGGTCTGAGAACGGGATTCACCGATCTCACCATTTGAAATACAGTCTGCATCCCCCATGATCATGATCCGTTGTTCCTTATCTCCGACTTTACGCATCAAAGCCAATGCCGTACAGTAATCCCCCACAACTTCACCTTTCTCCGGGTTTGGAATCATCTCATCTTCTGTATAGTCCAAAGATTCCATTTCATTCCAAACTGCATAGGAACGATTTTTCTTGTTAGCAATACTCAAGGTGTCACTTCTCAATACGGGAACCATCTGAAACCCACGATCAGCAACAACCTCCAAACCGGCAGCCGTTGGCAATAATACACTATAAGCCAATCCATAATAAAAACTCAAATTTCTCGCTTCGGGAGTGATCAAACTACACAAGATGTCCGGTTGCAACCACTCTAAACGATATTGCACCAACGTACCTTTCATTAATTCCACCCCGAACAATTTATTCATCAATGGATTCATCACGTCCCGTCTTCTCGGTTCTCCCAACAAGTACATATTTCCTCCGTTGGCTATATATTCTTCCAAAACCTGTTCCTCTTTCTCAGAAAGCGGTTCACGCATATCCGCTAAGGTCAAAATATTTACATCTTCAGGAATACCCTTTTCCAAATCAATCTCCACAACATCAAATCCCTGATTGATCAAAGCTTGACGGAAATCTTTCTTATAAGCAAAAAAACCATAGCCACGGCTCCTGTTATCATGGATAGAACGCATACCATATCCTTCCACAAAACCGATTTTCGGTAATTCCATCACCATCCGTTTCATTGCAGCGGAGATCTCTGCCTCGGTAGGGAAAGGATTCATCGGATCATCGTATGTACGCAACCAAGCTCTACGTCCGTTTTCCCGCACCAATTCCCATGCAAAAGTACGCTCTCCGGTCAAATCCGTCATCTTACGTACCTCTTCTGGTGTTTTCAGACGATTACTATCAATTCGATAGATTTCACACCCTTTTTTAGCCGCTTCCCACAACGTCATACCATCTTTCTTCAACTTATTGGCAAAAGTCTCGGCATAGGCAGGTGAATCTTCTACGGTGATCGTATCATAATAATAAACTACTTTCAATTTTGTTTCCGGCTTAAAGCGTTCATACTGTTTAAACAACTCCCGGTTAGATTGAATAAAATGCGGGAACGAAAACAATGCATAGTTAGGAGACAGTACGTTCACGTAAGCCGTGATCGACATATCCCCATACAATTTCGATACAATTTCCTGACTCTGTGGGGTCAAAGTGTTCCATTTTGTAGAAGACGCATCATAATATGCCATCAATTTCGGACGAGAAGAAAAATATCCTAATGTACAAGCGATCAAAATCACCGCTATATATCTACCGAAAGAAACCTGCCATCTTACTTTCTGACGCACTGCATTCAAACGAATCACCGTCAAGAACAAGAACAAAGCCGTCACGATCGGGAAATACAACAAGTCCTCAGAGCAAATCATACCCATGATAAATGTGGAGGCTCGCCCGTTGATACTGAACCAATAAGTAATATCGCGAATAATATCATACTCTTGCCACCATCTTCCGACCATACTCAGCAACATCAAAATAATAAAAGTTCCAATGGCCGCCACGAACTGATAAGAAGTCAAACTGGACATGAAAATACCCACGGCCACATACGTACACGTCATCAGGAACAATCCCAACAAACCGACCAACACCACTGGCAATTCGAAGTCCTTCACCGTACACTCTGCATAAATAACGTACAATAACAAGATTCCGCACATTACGGCTGCATATAACACCATAGAAAAGAACTTGCCCAAAATGATCTGCGAGTTTCGAACCGGAGAAGAATATAACAACTTGATTGACCCGCTACTCAACTCCTTACTGATCAATCCCATCGTCAATAACGGGATATAATAATAGAGGTAATTCTGTACAATTCCCCAGATTCCTTGTGGGAAAAGTCTCATGGAGACCATAAACGTATTCCCGTTGCCCAGCTCGTTTCCTTTCATGAACCACTCGTACTGCGCTGTGAAGAACATACCCGTCTGCACGGCAAATATCACGAGCAAAAACCACGCAACCGGCGAATAAAACAACATCTGCAATTCAGCCTTCGCAATTCTATATATTAATTTCATACGATCTATTTTAAAATTAGCATTTTACTTCTTTGCTTTTTTAGACAAGGCGGCAAAAATATCGTCTAACGAACTTTTCTCCTGTTGGATTTCCATCAATCGCCAACGATTATGCGAGCTGGCTTCCACCAAACGTTCCACTACACCTTCTGCTTCTGAGAAACGAATACGATAACGTTGTCCCCCTAACTCCTCTACATCCGTTACCCCCTTGATTCTCATCAATTCTTCTGTTGCCGGAGCATCAGCCAACTGCAAGAAAATAGAATTCGAAGTCAAGCAATTATCAAACTCATCCACCGTACCATTAAATACCAATTGCCCCTGTTCGATCATGAATATATGATCACACATAGCATGAACCTCCGTCAAGATATGCGTGGAAAGAATCACAGTACGTTCCTTTGCAATACTCTGGATCAAATGACGAATCTCTAAAATTTGAGTCGGGTCCAATCCGTTTGTAGGCTCATCAAATACCACCAACGCCGGTTTGTGAACAATTGCCTGAGCAATACCCACCCGTTGCTGGTATCCTCCGGAAAGATTCTTGATCAAACGAGAACGGAAATGCGCGATAGAACAACGTTCCAGTACCTCATCCACCGCCGCCTTGATCTCTTTATCCGGCATACGGCGCAAATAAGCGGCATGGGTCAAATACTCCTCTACCGTTAAATCTCCATACAAGGGAGGTTGTTGCGGTAAAAATCCGATACACCGTTTTGCTACCAACGGATCTTTGCGGGTATCCGCTCCATCAATAAAAACTTCTCCTTCAGTTTGTTTCAACACCCCGCACATGATATTCATCACGGTGGATTTCCCCGCACCATTGGAACCCAATAATCCGTATATACCCTGTGCCGGGATGTCGAAACTAATATCTTTGACAGCCCATTGTACACTATATCTATGAGATAGATGGCATACTTTTACAATAGCTTCTTTCATATAAATATCTTAAAATAATCACTTAATCTATTTAATCTCAACCTTATCTTCCTCTTCTCCTAATCCAAATATACAGACCACAACCTAACAACAAGATTGGTAGTCCAAATAAGAATCCGTTCTTCACAATTCCGAATCCGGCAGTTCGTAACGAAACATACTTATCATCCCTTTGCGGACGACGGGTATCCAACGGAATTTCACCATAAGTCAGCCAATTAGCAATCGCCTGTCCAAGGAATGCATTGCTGCTGGACACCCCGCGAACAATCGTAAACTCACTGTTTGCCAAACAATCGACATCCCCGGTTACGATCACGCGTTGCTCTTTATCTCCCACAGTTCGGTTCAATCCGACCACGGTCGTAAATTCTTTCATCACCTCTCCAACTGATGGGTTAAATTTCACCGTATCATCCAAGAAATCAGTGGTCTCCAACTCCGTCCAGAATTGTCCCACCGTGTCACATTTCACCCACTCTGTCACATTCCAACCTTTATCTTCGATCTGTTCAATTCCCGAACAATTTTCATGCACCACGGTAAATGTATTTCCCAACTGATACCCTTGAGTAATTCCCTCCTTCGTCGGACGAGCGGCCAAAATATTCGCCGTGGGTAACGTACCTTTGAAACGCACATCCGGTCCTACTACCAACGGTGTCAATTCCAAACCGAAATACTTAGCCAATAAGGCATTTTGTACTTCACGGTGACGCGGTTCTCCCATGAATACCAAATTACCTCCCCGTTCGATATATTCAGCTAATACGGCTTCCTCCTCCGGCGTCAACTGGATACGTAAATCAGCAATCCATAATATATTGATCTCTGCAGGAATCCTTTTTTCTAACGTTATTTCTTCAATATCAAATCCTGAATTAAACATAGATGTCGAAAAACCTTTGTGGGACATGATGAACCCCATCGCTGTCGGGAAATCTCCATACAAATTTCTTTCACGATGTCCGGTCAAGAATCCGATCTTCGGCACCTGAGCCACCACCATCCGTTTCAAAGCCACGGACGTTTCTGCTTCTTTCACCTTACCTCCGGTAAAATCCCGTAACCACTCTTTCTGTCCATTCTCCCGCACTGCCTGACGAATAAACGTGTATCCTTCCTCCGATAAATCAACCAACTGATCTACCTCTGCCTTACTCAAAAACATCATACTATCCAAATCATACATCTCACACACTCTCCGGGCCTGCTGCCAAGCATAATCTCCCAAATCTCTTCCGGCAGGATCTGCATAATAATAAACCACTTTCAAGTCAATTTCCGGTTTGAAACGAGTATATTGTCTGAATTCATTCCGGTTATTGATGATAAAATAAGGATAAGCGTAATTGTTATATCTAGGATCAAGCAAGTTCACGTAAGAAGTGATCGTCAAACCTCCATCCAATTGAGAAACAATATCCTGACTGACTTCTGTCAGTGTGTTTTGTTTCGTGGACGTCGTGTCTACATAAGCCAATAATGAAGGACGGGAAGAGACAAATGCAATCACACATACGATAGCGATCACGATTGTATTTTTATACAGCGTAATAGAAAATTTCTGTTTTTGGCGGATTGCATGTAAACGAATAATTGTCAAGGCAAGAAACATTCCTGTTACCACAGGGAAATAAATTAAATCCTCACTACAAATCATACCTTGAATAAAGGTTGCCGCTCTCCCGCTGATCCCTAACCAAAACGTAATCTCACGCACTAGGTCATATTGTTGTCCCCAACCACTCACCATACTCAATAACATCAAAACGATAAACGTACCGACAGCTGAAATCACTTGATAAGAAGTCAAACTGGAAACAAAAATACCGACAGCCATATAGGTACAAGTCAGCAAGAACAGACCAAACAATCCGGTCAAAATCCATGCCCACTCAAAACCTTCAATCGTACACCCGGCAAGCAACACGTAAAGGAACAACACCGCACATAAAATAAAAGCGTAGGTTGCCATCGCACAGAACTTACCCAAAATAATATGTACATTACTAATCGGTGAAGAGTACAATAACTTAATGGAACCACTACTTAACTCCTTCGTGATGACTCCCATCGTCAACAACGGGATATACATATACAAGAAATTGGTTACCTGGTACCACAATCCCGGATTACCTCCCCCATATCCAAGTACGAAAAGACGGTTTGAACAATCAAACGCCCGACCGTATTTCTCCATGTTAAGCACGAAATCCCCATACATCCCCGTGAAGAAAACGGCCGTCTGGATAACAAAACACAATAACAATAACCAAGCGATAGGCGAATAAAAAAGCATCTGCAATTCGGTTTTCGCTATTTTATATATTGCTCTCATAATAAATATCTAACTTTTAATTTGTAATACATTACTGACCCTTTTCCGTCAATTTAGCGAATATCGTATCCAAGGAATTCTTTTCCTGTCGAATCTCCAGTAATCTCCAATGATTTTCGATACTTTGATCCACGATTCGCTCGATCACCTCTTGGGCATCCGTGAAACGTATACGGAACTGTTGTCCACCCAGCTCTTCAATTCCACAAACACCCTCTATCCGTGCCAGGACATCCGTTGAAGGTGCATTTGCCAAATGGACAAATATCGTATTAGGCACAATATAATTATCAAATTCATCTACTGTTCCGGCAAAAACCAACTTTCCATGATCCATCATCAAGATATGGTCACAGGTAGCCTGTACCTCCGGAAGAATATGTGTCGAAAGAATAACCGTGCGTTCCTCGGCAATACTCTTGATTAAATGCCGAATTTCCACGATTTGATTCGGGTCCAACCCGTTTGTCGGCTCGTCAAACACCACCAAATCCGGCTTATGTACAATAGCCTGAGCTATCCCCACCCGTTGCTGGTATCCCCCGGACAGATTTTTCAATAAACGTTTACGGAAATGAGAGATCGCACAACGTTCCAATACCTCATCCACGGCTTTCTTCACTTCCCGGGGTGCCACCCAACGTAAATCAGCCGCATGAGTCAAATACTCCTCTACCGTCAAATCGCCATACAATGGTGGTTTTTGAGGCAAGAAACCAATATGCCGTTTCGCTGCAATCGTATCTTGCTTCGTATTTATATCCGCAATAATCACATCTCCTTCGGTCTGTTTCAACACCCCGCACATGATATTCATCACGGTCGATTTCCCCGCCCCGTTCGATCCCAATAATCCATAAATTCCTCGCCTGGGAATCTCAAAACTAACATCTCGAACAGCCCACTGAACGCTGTAACGATGTGACAAATGCTCTACTCTTACAATAGATTCTTCCATAATTTCTTACATATTTACAAACAATACTCCCTTAAGTACCGCTCTGTCTCTCAAGGAGACAGGGCGATACCTCATAAATCAATCACGAAAATTATAACTAACTACGATTTATTCTGCTTCTACGAAACGCTCTGGATACTGGATACGATCATAATCGTCACCCAAGATTTCCCGGATGTAATCTACCACAATGTCATATTTTTGCCGAATCTTCGTAAGCTCGTAAACCGGATTCAACAATCCCAGGTAGTTCATGTAAGGCTGATTAAATTTTTCTCCCCAATTTTCTGCCCATTGCCCCTCACCTTCTTCTAACTCTGCCAAAGAATAACTCATTACGAGATCCACATAATATATGAAATCGTAATATTGCATTTGCTCTTTTGTCAATCCTGCTTTAGCCGTCTGAATATTTAAATAGCCTTGAGTAAAACAGTCACTATTATACCAAGGTTTTGGATACTCATCTGGATAACAAGGAAATATACCATTACCGGTATAAACTGTATAATTAGACACCTTACTAAACTCTTCCGGCACAACCAATTTTTCCTGCCCTAACAAAATACGGATGAATGCCCGATTAATATTCCGCATAAATTCCGTTTTGTCTCCATCATCAAAATTTTCGGATTCCTCTTTGCTTGCTCCATTCAATGCAAAATAATCATACCCTTGATAAAACCATAAACGAGTAGTCTCTTCGGCAGGTACATTACCATCCCATCCCCGACTATCCAATTTCGAACACAAAAACACCTTCAAAGGCATACAAGCCAACTGATCCTCCGTATAATATTTCAAGAAAAACGTTTTAAACATCTCCAATAAAGGACCGATGTATTTCGGATCGCCTTTCGTCACCTCCAAAGAACCATCACTCAGCCCTGGGACTCCCGTGAAACCTTCCCAGTTTCTATCTGCCCAATATACATCCTCCGGGTCAAAATCATACACCACATAAAAACCATATTTTTCAAACCATCCGACAATATCCGGATCATAGTCAGCATTTCCCCCTTGCGGCAAAGTATACATTTTTTCCGCCCCTTCCGTAGGAACAATGTCCTTCTCATTATAGCAACTACAAAGCATTGCTATCGCAAATAATAAATATACAAATTTCATCATCTATACGATTAAATTATTTTCTTTATTTTTCCCGCAAATTGGGATTTTTTTCAATCACACGTTCCGGTATCGGTAACACGTAGCGAGGATCCTCTTTCTGTAAAGTATGCACTGTTTGATGTCCATTCTGATCATCGACATAAATGTGTTTGATTTCCGGCATACCCAAACGACGTAAATCAAACCAACGATGGTTGGCCTCTCCACATAACTCACGACGTCTTTCCCGCAAACAGAAATTCAACAATTCTTCCGGAGTGGCAAAATCTTCCAAAACTTTATCTACATTACCCACAATACGATGATTACGCAAAGTATTCAAATCATCCAATCCCCTCTGTGCTTCCTCTCTATTTTTAGACTCTATGTATTTCCGAATATACGCTTCTGCCCGGTTTATATATGCCTCTGCAGTCCGAACACCTCCATTAGTATAATACAAATTTCCCCAACCTTTATACACATAGAAGTATCCTAACTCGGGTGCCATCCAAGAATTATG
Organism: Butyricimonas sp. RTP31003st1_G1_RTP31003_210430; assembly: GCF_040920905.1. NCBI lineage: Bacteria > Pseudomonadati > Bacteroidota > Bacteroidia > Bacteroidales > Odoribacteraceae > Butyricimonas > Butyricimonas sp. RTP31003st1_G1_RTP31003_210430. The sequence continues at coordinate 101,459 of NZ_JBCOSQ010000008.1, forward strand.
CAAGAAAGAAGATGTTTTACCTGACTCTCTTCTTTTATCCGTCGAACCGTCATTATCTATGTCATAAACAGAAGACAAATCCATTGAATTCGGATAAGCTGCTAATTGATCCGGTTGATCCAATGCTTTTTCCGGTCCTGCCCACAACACTTCAACATTACTTCTCTCGTCGTACACGCCACTACTAGAAGGCGTGGTTTTCATATCCAATAATTCCGGATACTCATTCAACACCGCATCTGCCGATTCGATCACCTTATTCCAATTCTCCATGTGCAAATACACTCTCGACAGTAACGCATGGGCAGCCAAATAAGTGAGATGCAATTTCGTTTGGTGAACCTCTTTGTTCTTCTCCATCAACTCCGCTCCTAATTCAAGGTCCTTCACAATTTGAGCATAACATTCAGCCACCGTATTTCGCACAAATAGCTCAGCGGTAACCCCACTCACCAATTTCAAAGGAACTCCTAAATTCTGAGTCGGATCCCCATAGTTATAAGGTAGCCCAAAGAAATTGACCAACATATAGTAATAAAATCCTCGCAAAGCGTAAGCTTCCCCCTTCAAATGCTCTCTTCTCATCTCATCCCCTTGCATACCATCAACATATTCCAACACGACATTACATCCTTTGATACGTTCATAGGGAATTTTCCAGAAAGAAAGATCCTCTCCACCACCGCCTTCATCAAACATCTTTGCATCCCATCTATAACGCCAATGATCCTGCTCTTTCTGGATTTGATAACTAACATCCTCTACTACAGCACAAGTGATATCATCCGTGAAAATATCGGTTTTACGATTAAACAAAGCCCCCTCGCCTATCGAAAAATAGGCTTCACTCTCCATTATTTTTGACATATCCGTCACGGTAGAAGGGCGAATTTCATCTTGACTTTTCTCTTCCAAAAAATCATTACAACGTACAAAACTCAACGCCAAAAAGAGTATAAATAATCTTGATTTCATATTATTATCTCCTTATGAATTAAAAACTAACATTTATACCAACCCCCATGTTTCTCGTCATCGGTTGACCTCCTAGAGCGACCTCCGGGTCACGTCCCTTAAAATCCTTACTTCGAATCTGGAATGGATTTGACATGAAGAAAGAGAAACCCATATTTTTAATAAAATGAGGCAAATTCTTTTCCGGTAACGTATAAGATAAGCTGAGAGTACCACAACGTAAATACCAAGCATCCACTACACGAATAGTTGAATTGGCATACAACTTATACGGATTAACACTCTCTCCCAGCAATTCGATTTCTCTTGCACTCGTGATTTTATTCGGCAACGAAGGTACGTTCGTAAATTTTTCGTCTCCCGGTTTTCTCCAACGATCCACCCATTCCGTGGACATATTTTGATACTCACTCGGTACCGAGTTCGTGATAATTCGATCCAAAGGAGCTAAGAATTGTTGGTTACCCACACTCAAATAAAATCCACTGGAGAAAGAAAGCGTTTTGTAACGAATAGAGAAAGAAAGCCCGCAAGTAAAATCCGGTTCCAATTTACCGGCATAATCCATATAAAGCGTTGCATCACTTTTAGCTGCTTCCAACTCCGAACCACTCAAATCAAACATCGGCCCCCCATTTTCCGGATTCAATCCGTCAAAACGAAATGCCCAGAAACTGGATACGGCATACCCCTCCTTATTCGCATTACCACTTACCGCTTCCTGCCAATTTCCTTTCGGTTCCAATTCCGTTTCAATTTTATTATACACTTTACCCATGTTCACTCCCATAGAGAGGATAAAATCCTTCCCTCTTACCGGAGTAAAACCAAAACTACAATCCCATCCGGAGTTAGACATCTGACCTCCATTAATCGGACGAGAAGCAACACCATTCTCATAAGGCACTTCATTATTTATAACCATGTCTTTTGTCTTCTTATAATATCCGTTAAAAGAGAATGATATTTTCCGATTGAACAACATTCCGCTAATACCATAGTCCATGTTTTGTACCTTCTCCCATTTCAGTCGAGGTGCAGGCAAATCCTTCAATGTCAACGTATAGTCATAATTTTTATCATCCACACCAATGACAGCGATCAATTCAGGACTCACATTGGTTACCACATTTCCTTGGAATCCATAAGAGAAAGTAAAGTTCATGTCATTCACTATATTCTGGTCGGCCAGCCAATGTTCTTCGGCCATGTTCCAACGGAATCCCAACGCCCAAACCGGTTTAAAACGCACACGTCTGTCTTGACCAAAACGGTTGGAAGCATCCCCGCGAACACTCATATTGAATGCATAACGGTTGTCAAACATATATGAAG